>DASSKL010000098.1 GCA_035690485.1 Mycobacteriales bacterium
GTAGGCCGGGCGTCCCTGCGGCGGCGCGCCACCCAGCAGGAGCGCCTGGAAGTGTGCGGGCGGCCAGCCCTCGGGTGTCTCGATGCCGTGCTCGTCGGCGCGGGTGAAGCCGAAGCGGGAGTAGTAGGCAGGATCACCGAGCACCAGCACGAGACGTGCCCCGTCGGCAGTGGCCGCGTCGAGCGCCGCGCGCACGACGGCAGACCCGACACCGTTGCCCTGGACCTCGGGCACCACGCCGACGGGCGCGAGTGCCAGCGCGTCGGCACCGCCCACGGTGACGCGTGACAGGAGCGCGTGGCCGACCACCGTGCCATCACCGACAGCGACGTAGGAGTAGGCCGCATGCCCACCGGCGACGAGGGCGTCGACCAGGTCGCCCTCGGCGTCGCGGCCGAAGGCGGCCGCATGGACGGCGTGGACGGCGACGGCGTCGTCCGGCGACGCGGCCCGCACGGTCAGCGTCACGAGCACGACCCCTCGGAACGCGTCACGAGCGCTTCTCGTCCGGCGGCGCCTCGTCCGGGATCACGTCGATCCCGGCCTCGGCGCGCTGCTGGGCGGTGATCGGGGTCGGCGCCCCGGTCAGCGGGTCGCCGCCGCTGGACGCCTTGGGGAAGGCCATGACCTCCCGGATCGCGTCGGTGCCGGCCAGGGTCGCGGCCAGCCGGTCGAGCCCGAAGGCGATCCCGCCGTGCGGCGGCGGGCCGTAGCGGAAGGCCTCCAGCAAGAAGCCGAACTTGCTCTCCGCCTCATCGCGGGTCAGCCCGATGACGTCGAACACCCGCTGCTGCATCTCGCGGCGGTGGATACGGATCGAGCCGCCACCGAGCTCGATGCCGTTGCCGACGACGTCGTAGGCCCGGGCGAGCGCGTGCTCCGGGTCGGTGTGGAACTTCTCCGCCCACTCGCCGGTCGGCGCCGTGAACGGGTGGTGCACCGCCGTCCAGCGCGCGGTCGCCGCCTCGCCGACGGCCGGGTTGTCGTCGGACACCGGCTCGAACATCGGGGCATCGACCACCCACAGGAAGCGCCACTCCCCCTCGCGCACCAGCCCGCGCTGGCGCGCCACCGCCAGGCGAAGCGCGCCGAGCAGTTCCAACGTCGTACGCCGGGGACCGGCGGCGAACAGGATCGCGTCTCCTGGCCGCGCGCCGGCGGCCGCAGGCAGCGACGCCAGCCGGTCCGGCTCCAGCTTGGTGACAGAGCCGCGCAGCTCGCCGCCGTCGGCGGGCACGATCAGCCAGGCGATGCCCTTGGCACCGCGGGAGCGAGCCCAGTCCTGCCAGCCGTCCAGCTCCTTGCGGGTGTAGTCGGCGCCCCCGGGCACGACGACTGCCCCGACGTGCTCGGCCTGGAACACCCGAAACTCCGTGCCGGCGAGGTGGTCGCTGAGGTCGACCAGCTCGAGCTCGAACCGCAGGTCGGGCTTGTCGGAGCCGTAGCGGCGCATCGCCTCGGCGTAAGTCATCCGCGGGAACGGCGTCGCCAGCTCGACGTCGAGCACGTCGCGCCACAGCTCGACGAGCAGCTCCTCGGTGAGCGCGAAGACGTCTTCCTCGTCGAGGAAGCTCATCTCGACGTCGAGCTGGGTGAACTCCGGGGTGCGGTCGGCGCGGAAGTCCTCGTCGCGGAAGCAGCGGGCGATCTGGTAGTAGCGCTCGAGACCCGCCACCATCAGCAGCTGCTTGAACAGCTGCGGCGACTGGGGCAAGGCGTACCAGTGCCCGGGTTGCAGCCGCACCGGCACCAGGAAGTCGCGGGCGCCCTCCGGCGTCGACCGGGTCAGGTAGGGCGTCTCGACGTCGAGAAACCCGTGCCGCTCCATCACCCGGCGGATCACGGACACGATCTGCGCGCGGGTCCGCAACGCCCGGGCGGGCCCGGCGCGGCGCAGGTCGAGGTAGCGGTAGGTCCACCTGGTCCGCTCGTCGACGCCGCTGTCGATGGCGTCGGAGCCGTGGATCGGGAACGGCGGCGTCTCGCTCTCGCTGAGCACCTGCACGGCGTCGGCGACCACCTCGATCTCTCCGGTGGCCAGCTCCGGGTTGGCGTTGCCCTCCGGACGTTCGCGCACCTCGCCGGTCACGCGCACGCACCACTCGCTGCGCAGCCCGTGCGCGAGGCCGGCCGGCTCGCCCTCGCGGAAGACGACCTGCACGATGCCACTGCCGTCGCGCAGGTCGATGAAGATCACGCCGCCGTGGTCCCTGCGGCGCGCAACCCAACCGGCGAGCGACACCTGCGTGCCGGCGTCGGCGCGGCGCAGCGTCCCCGCCTCGTGCGTGCGGATCACGGCAACCTCTTCCTCACCTGCGCGACGACGTCGTCGGCGGACACGGCCTGCTGCTCACCGGTACTCAGGTCCTTGAGCTGTACGACGCGGGTGGCGAGCTCCTCGGCACCGATGACCACCGCGAGCGCGGCACCCGATCGGTCCGCCGCCTTCATCGCGCCCTTGAGCCCGCGCCCGCCGTAGGCCATGTCGGTCGGGATACCCGCGCGACGCAGCTCGTCGATCAGCGGCACCGTGAACCGGCGCGCGTCCTCCGACAGCGGCACGGCGAAGACCGCGCACCGGGCGGGCGGCTCGCCATGGACGCCTTCCGCGTCGAGGGCGAGCAGCGTGCGCTCGACGCCGAGCGCCCAGCCGATGCCCGGCAGCGGCGGGCCGCCGATCGCCTCCGACAGCCCGTCGTAGCGCCCGCCACCACCGACCGCCGACTGCGCGCCGAGCAGCGGGTGCTGCAGCTCGAAGGTCGTACGCATGTAGTAGTCGAGGCCGCGCACCAGTCGCGGCGCCTCCTGCCACGAGATCCCGAGGTCGGTGAGGTGCGCGCGGACGAGGTCGTAGTGCACCCGGCACTCCTCGCACAGGTGCTCGACGAGCGCCGGCGCGTCGGCGACCAGCGCCTGCACCTCCGGCCGCTTGTCGTCGAGCACGCGCAGCGGGTTGACCTCTGCCCGCCGGCGGGTGTCGGCGTCGAGCGGCAGCCCGGCGAGGAACTCCCGCAGCTGCTCCGTGTAGGCCGGGCGGCAGACGCGGTCGCCCAGCGTGGTGAGCAGCAGCTCGGTCCGCTGCAGCCCGAGCCCGCGGAACGCCTCGACCGCGAGGGCCACCACCTCCGCGTCGAGCGCCGGGTCGTCGACACCGAGCGCCTCGATGCCGACCTGCTGGAACTGCCGGAAGCGGCCGGCCTGCGGCCGCTCGTGGCGGAACATCGGCCCGGCGTACCAGACCTTCACCGGCAGCTGCCCGTGGTGCAGCCCGTGCTCGACGACCGCCCGCACCACCCCGGCGGTCCCCTCGGGTCGCAGCGTCAGCGACCGGCCGCCCTTGTCGGTGAAGGTGAACATCTCCTTGCTGACGACGTCGGTCGACTCCCCCACACCGCGGGCGAACAGCGCGGTGTCCTCGAAGATCGGCGTGTCGATGAGGGCGTAACCGGCCAGCCGCGCGGGGGCGAGCAGTGCGCCGCGAACCTCGAGCCAGCGGGCGGAGTCCGGCGGGCGGACGTCGTAGGTGCCCTTCGGTGCGCTGAACGGCATCTAGAGGCCCCGCGTCGGCGGCGACCCGGCACCCAGCTCGAGCAGGAACGGGTTGCTGATCCGCTCGCGCCCGATCGTGGTCTCGGGTCCGTGCCCGGGGCGTACGACGGTGTCGTCGGGCAGCGGCAGGCAGACGCGGGCGAGCGACTCGAAGATCTGCTGCGCGCTGCTGCCGGGGAAGTCGGTGCGGCCGATGGACCCGGCGAAGAGCAGGTCGCCGGAGAAGAACTCCAACCGCCCGCCGCGGTCGGTCGTGAACGCGACCGAGCCGGCCGTGTGCCCGGGGGCGGCGTCGACCCGGATGTCCATGCCGGCAAGGGTCAGGGTCTCGCCGTCGGTCAGCAGGCGGACGTCGTCGGGCTCCGCCCACTCCAGCCGGCCGAACAGCGGCGTGCCCGGCCGGATGCCGACCTTGGTCCACGGGTCGGCCAGCTGCTCGCGGTCGGCCGGCGCGATCCAGGCCGGCACCCCCTTGGCGCCACAGACCGGCATGACCGCCCAGGTGTGGTCGAAGTGGCCGTGGGTCAGCAGCACGGCCACCGGCTTGAGCCGGTGTCGCTCGAGCACGTCGTCGAGCGCCCGCTCCGCCCCGATGCCGGGGTCGATGACCACGCACTCCTCGCCGTCGGCGGGCGCGAGCACCCAGCAGTTGGTCTCCGGCGGACCGGCGGGGAACCCGGCGACGAGCACGGTCGTCCTCTTCTGCGGATCGGTGTGGGAGCGGTCATGAGCCTATCGAGGCGGCACGCGTGGCGGCGAACCCGTTACGGCGTACGCCGTCCCTACACTGGCCGCCGTTTGCAGCGTCGACCCGGAGGAGCACCGTGCCCGGCAGCAAGCGCGAGCGCGAACTCGCCCGGCGCCGTTACGAGCGCCGGCAGGCACAGCGCGTCGAGGTTCGCCACCGTCACCGCCGGCGTAACACGATCATCGCCCTGGTCGCCCTCGTGGTGGGCGGTGGCGGGGGCGCAGCGGCAGCGGTACTCGCCGGTGGCGGTGGCACCGACAAGGTGACCACGGCATCGCCGACTCCGACGCCGTCCGCGGCGGCTGCGGCCGTTGCCTGCGGCGGGTCGAAACCCGCGGCGCCGAAGAAGTTGTCGTGGCCCAAGGAGCCGCCGATGTCGATCGACACGGCGAAGACCTATGCGATGACGCTCGACACCTCGTGCGGGCAGATCACCGTCGCGCTGGACGCGAAGCAGGCGCCCCACACCGTGAACGCCTTGAACTTCCTCGCCGGCAAGGGTTTCTACGACGGCACGTTCTGCCATCGCGAGACGAGCTCAGCGACCCTGACCGTGCTGCAGTGCGGCGACCCGACCGGCACGGGCGAGGGTGGCCCCGGCTTCACGCTGCCGGAGGAGAACCTCAAGGGCGCGACCTACGGCCGCGGAGTCGTGGCGATGGCGAAGACCTCGGCGCCGCACTCGACCGGCAGCCAGTTCTTCCTGGTCGACAAGGACAGCCAGCTGCCGCCGCAGTACACGGTCGTCGGGCACATCACCAAGGGGCTCGACGTCCTCGACAAGATCATGAAGATCGGGCTGAACCCGGTGAACGGCCCAGGCGACGGCGCGCCGAAGGCGAAGGTCTACCTCGACCACGTCACGGTGACCGCCACGTAGAGCGCGCCCAGCTCGACCGCCCGATCACTCTCCGTCATTCTTTTCCTACCGCTTGTCATGACATTGGTCGATTTGCCACGCTGGCGGTCAGGAGCGAGGCGCCGGCCTCACCGACGCGCAGCCGTATCCCGATCCGGACGCGCGTCGTTGGTGCAGCAACCGTCGCTCCCGGAGGGGGGACCCATGAACGTGCTGCGCACTCGCCGGTCCGATGCCGCGCCGGCCATCGTGCTGCCGGAAGAAGATCCGACGACGGGGCACCTGCGTGACGAGTCCGATCCGGACCCGCTGGTCGAGGCGCTTACCGCGCGGCTGCGCAAGCAGTTCCCGGAGTCGCTGAGCTGCGACGAGTGGGGCCGGCCCGTCGCCTACCGCCACGTGATCCGGGCGGCCCTGTCGGCGTTGCCGCCACACGTCACCCGCGAGCTGGCGGAGCGCCTGAGCGAGCACGACGAGCCTGAAGAGCTTTCGCTGGCCTACGTCGACCTCGACGAACCGGCCGCCTCGCTCCCCGAGCCCACGGGGACGGGCGCCCCGCTGGTGTTCTCCGAACCCATGGCCCACGGGGTGGGTTGGCCGGAGTGGTCACCCGCCTTCTAGCGACCCCATACCGTCGCCTAGCGCGGAGCCCGGCGCGCGGTCGTCCACAGCCAGCAGGCGAACCCGTCGAGCGCCAGACCCAGGAGCAGAATCGGCAAGTCACCCATGACCGCTCAGTGCCCACTGGCGCCCCGGTCCGAACGGCTCATTGACGCGTGGCTGTTCGGTCCGTTTGTGACGTTCGTTTCGGTGGAGATGGTCGGGACATGTTCCCCTGGTGACCGCCACCCGCCACGATGACTGCGTGGCCCCCGCACCGCTCCCCCCTGCCCCGGCATCCCCGCCGGCCGGCGGTGACGGTGACGCGCAGGTGCCGCCCGACGCCGTCGACGTCCGTGACCGGGCCAGGTCCGACGCCCCGGCACTGGTCTGCAAGGTCTGCGGCGAGCGCATCGAGTCACTGACCGTCGCCGACGGCCGCGAGGTGCTCGACCTGGTGCGGTTCCAGGAACGCCACGCGAACTGCCTCGCGGCGAGCGCCGATCACGTCACGACCCGGCGCTAACGGAGAGCCGGCTGGGGCCGCTAGGCGCCGGTCACGCGGTAGGCGTCGTAGACCCCTTCGACGGTGCGCACCAGCTGCAGCAGGTGACCGAGGTGCTTGGTGTCACCCATCTCGAAGGTGAACCGGCTCACCGCCACGCGATCGCGCGTCGTGGTGACCGATGCCGACAGGATGTTGACGTGGGCGTCGGAGAGCACCCGCGTCACGTCGGACAGCAGCCGGGTGCGGTCGAGCGCCTCGACCTGGATCGCGACCAGGAAGACCGAGCCTGACGTCGGCGCCCACTCGACGTCGACGATCCGCTCCGGCTCCGCCGACAGCTGGTCGATGTTGACGCAGTCGGACCGGTGCACCGACACACCCTTGCCCCGGGTGACGAAGCCCATGATGTGGTCGCCCGGCACCGGCGTGCAGCATCGCGCGAGCTTGACCCAGACGTCTGAGACGTCCTTGACGACGACGCCCGGATCTCCGACCGACCGCGACCGGGGCCTGGTGCGGCTGGGTACGGCGGTCTCGGCGAGGTCCTCGGCGGCGCCGTCGCGCCCGCCCATCGACTGCATGAGCCGCTCGACCACCGACTGCGCCGACAGGTGGCCCTCGCCGACCGCGGCGTACAGGGCCGAGACGTCGGGGTAGCGCAGGTCGCGCGCGAGTGTTGGCAGCGCGTCGCCACCGAGCAGCCGCTGCAGCGGCAGGCCCTGCTTGCGCATCGCCCGGCTGATGGCGTCCTTGCCCTCGTCGATCGCGTCTTCTCGCCGCTCCTTGGCGAACCACTGCTTGATCTTGTTGCGGGCTCGCGGGCTCCTGACGAAGCCGAGCCAGTCGCGGCTCGGTCCGGCGGTCTGCGCCTTGGAGGTGAAGACCTCGACGACGTCGCCGTTCTCCAGGGTCGACTCGAGCGGCACGAGCCGACCGTTGACCCGGGCGCCGATGCAGCGGTGCCCGACCTCGGTGTGCACGGAGTAGGCGAAGTCGACCGGCGTCGCGCCCTGCGGCAGCGAGATGACGTCGCCCTTGGGCGTGAAGACGAAGACCTCGTTGGCGTGCAGGTCGAAGCGCAACGAGTCGAGGAACTCGCCGGGGTCGCTGGTCTCGCGCTGCCAGTCGAGCAGCTGGCGCAGCCAGGCCATCTCCTGGGAGTCGCCGCCACCCTTGGCCGGTGTGGCGATGGCCCCGCCGTCCTCCTTGTACTTCCAGTGCGCGGCGATGCCGTACTCCGCGCGGCGGTGCATCGACCAGGACCGGATCTGGATCTCGACCGGCTTGCCCTCGGGCCCGATGACGGTCGTGTGCAGCGACTGGTACATGTTGAACTTGGGCATCGCGATGTAGTCCTTGAACCGCCCGGGGACGGGTGACCACAGCGCGTGGATCGTGCCGAGGGTGGCGTAGCAGTCGCGCACCGACTCGACCAGCACGCGGATGCCCACGAGGTCGTAGATGTCGGTGAAGTCGCGGCCGCGGACGATCATCTTCTGGTAGATCGAGTAGTAGTGCTTGGGCCGGCCGGTGACGGTGGCCTTGATCTTCGCGCCGCGCAGTTCGGTCTGGATCATGTCGACGACCGACGCGAGGTAGGTGTCGCGCGACGGCGCCCGCTCGGCCACCAGGCGCACGATCTCCTCGTAGCGCTTGGGATAGAGCGTTGCGAACGACAGGTCCTCGAGCTCCCACTTGATGGTGTTCATGCCGAGGCGGTGCGCGAGCGGGGCGTAGATCTCGAGCGTCTCGCGCGCGATCCGGTCCTGCTTCTCCTTGGGCAGCCAGCGCAGGGTGCGCACGTTGTGCAGGCGGTCGGCGAGCTTCAGCACCAGCACCCGCGGGTCACGCGCCATCGCGACGACCATCTTGCGAATGGTTTCGGCCTGCGCCGCCTCGCCGTACTTCACCTTGTCGAGCTTGGTGACGCCGTCGACGATCGCGGCGACCTCCTCGCCGAACTCGCGGCGTACGTCGTCGAGCGTGAGCGTGGTGTCCTCGACGGTGTCGTGCATGATCGCGGCGAGGATCGTCGGCACGGCCATGCCGAGCTCGGAGACGATCGTCGCGACCGCGAGCGGGTGCGTGATGTAGGGGTCGCCGCTCTTGCGGAACTGCCCGTTATGGCACCGCTCGGCGAGCTCGAACGCGCGCTGCACGATGCGCAGGTCGGCCTTCGGGTGGTGGGTGCGCACGGTCTTGAAGAGCGGCTCCAACACCGGCGGCGTGCCACCGGACTTCGGGCCGCCCAGGCGCGCCAGGCGCGACCGCATGCGACGCGCGGCCTCCGGGAGGCCGGTGTCGCTGACCGGCACCATGTCGGCAGCGGCCGCGGCGGCCTCGGGCGCGGGCTCCTCGGGCGCGAGCGGCTCCGGCGGCTCGGCGACCGTGGTGTCGCGAAGCGCGCCTGCCGGGGCCGGTTCAGTCGGCACGGGCCGCTCCTCGTCTAGTCCTGATCAGGATAACGACGAGACGCCCCCGGCCCATTTCTTCACACCTGTAACAGGGCGTGGACGTCGAGCCCGGTGAGCCGTTGTCGGCCGTTGAGGAACATCAGCTCGAGCAGCACCGAGCACCCCACGACCTCTCCCCCGGCCTGCGAGACCAGCCCGGCGGTCGCCGCGGCGGTGCCGCCCGTGGCGAGCACGTCGTCGACGATCAGGACGCGGTCGCCCGATGCGAAGGCGTCGCGGTGCACCTCGAGGGTCGCGCTGGCGTACTCCAGGTCGTACGACGCCTCGAAGGTCGGCGCGGGCAGCTTGCCCTTCTTGCGGACCGGGACGAACCCGGCACCGAAGTGGTAGGCGACGGGTGCGGCGAGGATGAAGCCGCGCGCCTCGATGCCCACGACCTTGTCGACCGTGCCGCGGCCGTGGTGGGCGACGATCGCGTCGACCGCCCCCGCGAACGCCACGTGGTCGGCGAGCAGCGGGGTGATGTCCTTGAAGACGATGCCCGGCCGCGGGTAGTCGGTGATGTCGCGGACGTGGTCGCGAAGCCACGCCTCCAGGTCGAGCGGCGTGCTGGGTCGCTGCCGGGTGCCGGTGGTCACCGGTTGCGCTTCTTGCCACCGCGGCGCTTGGACCGCTGCCGGCTGCCGGGGCCGGCCGGCCGAGAGGCTCGCGGCGGCGCGCTGACCGGCCGGTCGGGGAAGGCGCCGCCTCCGTCGTAGGTCATGGCGGCGCCGGCGGCCGGGGCGGCGACGGCGGCGGCCTCGGCGACACCGGTGGCCACCTGCTCGTCGCCGCGCTGGGTCTCCTTCGCCTGCCGGCTGGCGACCCGGCGCTGCAGCGCCTTGAACTGCGGCTCGCGCTCCTTCATGTCGCACAGCAGCGGCGTGGCGATGAAGATCGACGAGTAGGCGCCGGCGGCCAGACCGATGAGCAGCGCGAGCGACAGGTCCTCGAGCGAGCCGGCTCCGAGCAGGCCGGAGCCGATGCCGAGCAGGCCGGCGACCGGCAGCAGCGCGATGATCGAGGTGTTGATCGACCGCATCAGCGTCTGGTTGACGCCGAGGTTCGCGGCCTGGCTGTAGGTCATGCGGCTGCCGCCCGCGAGGCCGACGGTGTTCTCCCGGACCTTGTCGAAGACGACGACGGTGTCGTAAAGGGAGTAGCCGAGGACGGTCAGCAGCGCGATGACGGTGTCGGGGCTGACCTCGAAGCCGCTGAGGGAGTAGATGCCTGCGGTGAGCAGCAGGTCGTGCAGCAGCGCGACGATCGCCGCCAGCGCCATCTTCCAGTCGTAGCGCATCGACAGGTACAGGATCACCGCGATCAGGAACACGACGAGGGACAGCAGCGCCTTGTTGGTGACCTGGCTGCCCCACGACGCGCCGACCGTGTCGACGTTGATGTCGCCGCGCTTGACGTCGAAGCGTTTGTTCAGGACGTCTTCGACCTTGCTGACGTCGCCGGTGTTGAGGGTCTGGGTCTCGACCCGCAGGTCCTTGCCCGCGCCGGTCGACTGGACGATCTCCGGGGTGATGCCGACGGACTCGAAGGCCGAGCGTGCGTACTGCTGCGAGTGGCCGTGGGCGGGGAACGAGAACACCGCCCCGCCCTTGAAGTCGATGCTCGGGTTGAGGCCGCGGATCGCCAGGCTGCCGATGCTGATCAGCAGGATGCTGCCCGAGATGAGGTACCAGAGCTTGCGCCGGCCGATGAAGTCGATCGACAGCTCGCCGCGGTAGAGCCGGCCGGGGATGCTTCCGATCCGGGACACCTCAGGCCTCCTTCGTCGCGGTCGGCCGCGACGCGCGCAGCGGCGGTTGGGCGGTGCGACCGATCCGGTCGATCGACAGCCCGGAGAAGCGGTGCGGTGTGCGGTAGAGCCGGGTGCGCACGAGCAGGCTCATCAGCGGCTTGGTGAAGAAGAACACGATGAACAGGTCCGAGAGCGTCGAGAGGCCGAGAGTGAACGCGAATCCGCGCACGCCACCGACCGACAGCAGGTAGAGGATCACCGCAGCCAGGATCGACACGGTGTCGGCGGACAGGATCGTGCGTCTCGCCCGTGGCCAGGCGCGTTCGACGGCGCTGCGCAGACTGGTGGCGCGGCCTTCGTGCAACTCGTCCTTGATGCGTTCGAAGTAGACGACGAACGAGTCGGCGGTGATGCCGACCGCGACGATGAATCCCGCGATGCCGGCCAGGGTCAGCGTGTAGTTGATCGAGTGACCGAGCAGGCATGTGGCGGCGTACAGCAGGCCGCCGGACAGCCCGAGGCTGAACAGCACGAGAAGCCCGAGCAGCCGGTAGTAGATGAACGAGTAGATGAGCACGAGTCCCAGGCCGATCGCGCCGGCGATGAGCCCGCCGTGCAGCTGGTCGGAGCCGAGCGTCGGCGACACCGTCGAGACGCTGGAGAGCTCGAACTTCAGGGGCAGGGCGCCGTACTTCAGGACGTTGGCGAGGTCCTTCGCCTCCGACTCGGTGAAACTGCCGGTGATCTGCGCCTGCCCGCCGAGGATCGGGTTGATGATGCGTGGCGCCGAGACGACCTGACCGTCGAGCACGATGGCGACGAGGTTCTGCGGGCTGCCGCTACCGGCGTCGTAGGCCTTCTGCGTGAGCCTGCCCCACGCAGAGGTGCCCTTGCCGTTGAAGCTGAGGTCGACCTCCCAGCCCTGCTGACCGAGGACCGCGCTGGCGCCCTTGATCATCGTGCCGAGGACGGTGGCCTTGTCGAGCAGGTACTTCGCGCTGCCGTCCTGCTGGCAGGCGACGATCTGCTTGTCGGGCACGTCGAGATTGGCGAGCGACTCGCGGACCTTCGGCTTGGTGCAGTCGATGGTGGCGTAGAGCTCCTGCGCGGTGGCGTCCTTGGGCAGTACGCCGCTGCCGTTGCTCGCAGCCGCGCTCGCGCTCGGCGTCGGAGTCGGAGTCGCGGACGGCGCCGGCGAGGCGGAGCTGCCGGCGGCGAGCAGGTCGCCGCTGAGTACGCGACCGCGAGGCGAGCTGCTGGTCGCCGGTTTGGCGGAGGTGCTCGTCTTCGGAGTCGCGCTGGTCGCGGGGCTACCGCTGGCGGACGGGGTGACCTGGGGCGTCGCCGTCGTCGGTCCAGGCGCGCCCTGGGCCAGCACCTGGCGGAAGCGCAGCTGGGCGGTCTTGCCGACCCGGTTGACGACCTCGTCGTGACCGGCACCCGGCACCGCCACGACGATGTGGTCGTTGCCCTGGGTCGTGACCTGTGCCTCGGCGACACCGATGCCGTTGACCCGCTGGCGGATGATGTCGACGGCCTTCGACAGCGCCGACGACGTCACCTTGCCGCCGCCGGTCGTCTCCGCGGTGAGGATCGCCTGCGTGCCCCCCCGCAGGTCCAGCCCGAGCTTCGGCTTCGTCTCGCCGGTCAGCCCCACCGCAAGGTAGAGCCCGGCGAGGAGGATGCCGACGACCGCCAGTGCCCGCCACGGTCGCGGGGCGTTCGCTGGTGCCACTGCCGTCCTTCTTCCTCGGTGGTCGCTGCCCGCGCGCGCGTCAGGACCAGGTTGCTCGGGTCAGGCCTTCGCCGGTGCCGACTGCTCCGCGGACGGCCCGTGGGCGACCTCGTCCGCCGGCGCCTCCGCTGCCGGAGCGTCGACCGTCTCGGGCTCCCCGTCGGCCTCGTCCTCGTCGACGGGCGTGATCACCCGGGCGACGACCTGGGGCGAGAAGCGCGAGTGGACGCCGGGCGCGATCTCGAGCACGATCGCGTCGTCCTCGACCGCGACCACGGTCGCGAACATCCCGAACGTCGTCTGCACCTCGACTCCGGGCGCGACGTTGCGACGGTTCTCGGCGGCCTGCTTCGCGCGGTTGCGCTGCGGCCGGATGATGAACATGTAGAAGACGCCGACGAGCAGGATGATCGGCAGGAAGGCGCCGAGCGAGCTGCCGCCGCTGCTGTTCGAGTTCGCCGCAAGCGGGCCGAGCGCGGTCAGCACCGCACCGCCAGTGTGGATCACGGGTGTTGCCCTCCATCGGGGTGGCCGCGGGCCGCAACGCGACGGGCCATGGGAACCTCCGCCCCCGGCGTAC
>DASSKL010000099.1 GCA_035690485.1 Mycobacteriales bacterium
GGTTCCGGCGACGTGAAGTACCACCTCGGCGCCGAGGGCACCTACACCGCGCCGGACGGCGAGCAGGTCGCCGTGTCGCTGTCGTCGAACCCGAGCCACCTCGAGGCCGTCGACTCGGTGCTGGAAGGCATCGCCCGGGCGAAGCAGGACGTCATAAACCGCGGCGAGGAAGGCTTCACGGTCCTGCCGCTGCTGATCCACGGTGACGCGGCGTTCGCCGGCCAGGGCGTGGTGGCGGAGACCCTGAACCTCTCGCAGCTGCGCGGCTACCGCACCGGCGGCACCGTGCACGTGGTGGTCAACAACCAGCTGGGCTACACGACGGCGCCGACGGCCGGCCGGTCGAGCGAGTACGCCACGGACGTCGCGCGGATGGTGCAGGCGCCGATCTTCCACGTCAACGGCGACGACCCCGAGGCCGCGGTGCGGGTCGCGCTGCTCGCCTACGAGTTCCGCCAGGCGTTCAAGAAGGACGTCGTCGTCGACATGATCTGCTACCGGCGCCGCGGCCACTCCGAAGTCGACGAGCCGTCCTACACGCAGCCGCTGATGTACGACCTCATCGACGCGAAGCGCAGCGTGCGCAAGCTCTACACCGAGGCGCTGGTCGGCCGCGGCGACATCACGGTCGAGGAGGCCGAGCAGGCGCTGCGCGACTACCAGGAGCAGCTGGAGCGGGTGTTCGAGGAGACCCGCGACGCGGGTCGCACCCCGGCCGAGCCCGACGACGAGCCGGCGGCGCCGGACCTGTCGGTGCCGACGGCGATCAGCGAGGAAACCGTCAAGACGATCCTCGACACGCTGACCAGCCCGCCGCCGGGGTTCACCGTGCACCCGCGGCTGAAGTCGCAGTTCGACAAGCGGCCGCAGATGGTGTCCGACGGGCAGATCGACTGGTCGCTGGGCGAGACGTTCGCCTTCGGCTCGCTGCTGCTCGAGGGCACGCCGGTGCGCCTCGCCGGGCAGGACAGCCGGCGCGGCACGTTCGGCCAGCGGCACGCCGTGCTCGTCGACCGGCACACCGGTGACGAGTGGACCCCGCTGAAGAACCTGTCCGACGAGCAGGCCGACTTCTACGTCTACGACTCGCTGCTGTCGGAGTTCGCGGCGATGGGGTTCGAGTACGGCTACTCCGTCGCCCGACCGGAGGCGCTGGTGCTCTGGGAGGCGCAGTTCGGCGACTTCGCCAACGGCGCGCAGTCGATCGTCGACGAGTTCATCTCCTCCGGCGAGGCCAAGTGGGGCCAGCGATCGGCCGTGTGCCTGCTGCTGCCGCACGGCTACGAGGGCCAGGGTCCGGACCACTCGTCCGCACGCATCGAGCGCTACCTGTCGCTGTGCGCCGAGGGCAACATGACCGTGGCCTACCCCTCGACGCCGGCGCAGTACTTCCACCTGCTCCGCCGGCACGCCCGCTCCCGTCAGTGCAAGCCGATGGTGGTCTTCACACCGAAGTCGATGCTGCGCCTGCGCGCGGCGACGTCGGCCCGCGACGACTTCACCACCGGCGGCTTCCAGCCGGTCGTGCCCGACCCCGCCGCACCGCCGGCGTCCGGCGTACGCCGCGTGCTGATCTGCACCGGCAAGGTCTTCTACGACCTGGAGAAGGCGCGCCGCGAGAAGGATGTGACCGACACGGCGATCCTGCGGCTCGAGCAGCTCTACCCGCTTCCGGCCGATGCCGTGACCGCGGCCCTGTCGGCCTATCCCAGCGTCGAGAAGGTCGTCTGGACGCAGGAGGAGCCCGCCAACATGGGCGCCTGGCCGTTCGTCGCGCTGCACCTCACGGCGCACCTCGGCGGCACGCCGCTGCTGTGCGTCGCGCGTCCCGAGAGCGCCTCGCCCGCCGCGGGCTCCCACGCGACGCACGAGGAGGAGCAGGCGCGTCTGCTCGACCAGGCCTTCTCCGCCTGAACGATGTACTTCACCGACCGAGGCATCGAGGAGCTGACGCAGCGGCGCGGCGAGGAGGAGGTCACCTTCGCCTGGCTGGCCGACCGGCTGATTGAGTTCGTCGACCTCAACCCCGATTTCGAGGTCCCCGTCGAACGCCTGGCCACCTGGCTCGCGCGCCTCGACGAGGAGTGACGGCGAGCCCGATAGCCACAGGTCGGGTGATCGCCGCGCGGCCGGTCGCCCCGTATCCTCGGAATGTTCGCGGTCGCCGGCAGGTGGCCGGTGCACGCACACCGAAAGCCAGCACGCAATGCCAGCCAGCCCTGCCAGCCCCGTGTTCGTCGACGACTCCGGTCGGCGGCACCGGATCGTGCGCGCCTCGGGCTGGGTCCTCGCCGTCGTCGTCGTGCTCTACCTCGGGCTGCTGGGCGTGAGCCTGGTCGGCAACCCCGACGTCGTTCCCCTGTCCCTGCCGGCGATCGGGCACCTGCTCCCCGGCCCGGGCGCGCCGCTGATCGACACGCCGCGACACGACCACGGCACGTCAGGAGACGTGCTGGCCACCGTCCCGCAGCAGCGCGCCGGCACCGCACCACCTGCCCCGACGACGGCCACGGCGCGTACGACGACCGCGTCGACCTCCGTCGCCCCGGCGCTCTCACCCACGCCGGTGGCCGCGACCCAGCCGCTGCACGGAAAGTCCGCCACCGCCCCCTCACGCACGCCCACGACCACGACGTCGCCGGCGACCTCGACACAGCCGCGCTCCGCCCAGACGCCTCCGGCGTCCTCCAAGGCGTCGACGCACAGCGCGCACTGGCGCGCCGCCACGACCGCACCGTCACCCGCGCCGACCCCGTGACCCGGCGACCCGGCCGTCGGCGATCGCTGCGCGCCCCGTCGGCGCACTGGCTGCTCGTCGGTCTGGTCGCGTTCGCCGTCGCCGGCGGGCTGCTGCTGCAGGGTTACGCCCACAACGACGTCGGCCACGCGGCGACGAAGCCGGCGACCGCAACGGGCGTCTCTGCTGCGCCCGGGCCCGGTGCGGTCGTCTACTCCGCACGCGGGCGGCTCGCCTCGCGCGGCCTGCCGGCGCGCACGGTCGCGCTCACCTTCGACGACGGGCCCGACGCCACCTGGACCCCGAAGATCCTCGAGGTGCTGCGCCGCGAGCACGTGCCCGCGACCTTCTTCGTCGTCGGCAGCCGCGTGGCGTCACACGCCGACCTCGTCCGGCGGGAACTGGCCGGCGGCAACGAGGTGGGCAGCCACACGTTCACCCATGCCAACCTGGGCGAACTGGCCGGCTGGCGCGACAACCTCGAGCTCTCGCTGGCGCAGCTCGCCATCGAGGGGGCCACCGGCAGAGCCACCGTGCTGCTGCGCCCGCCGTACTCCTCCACCCCCGACGCCGTCACCCGCAGCGACCTGAGGGTGATGAAGCTCGCCGCGCGCGACGGCTACCTCACCGTGCTCGCCGACCGCGACACCGACGACTGGAAGCGCCCCGGCTGGCGGCACATCGTCGCCAACGCGCTGCCGACCGGCGACCGTGGCGGCATCGTCCTCATGCACGACGGCGGTGGCAACCGGGCCGAGACCGTCGCGGCGCTGCCGCACGTCATCGACGAGCTGAAGGCCCGCGGCTACCGCTTCACCACGGTCACCGGCGGGCTCGGCCTGGCCGCCGGCTCCGCCGACCAGCCCGCCTCCGGCCTGCAGCACCTGCAAGGCCGGGCGCTGCTGCTCGCGCTGCGGCTGAGCGGCTGGCTCAGCCTGCTCGTCACCTGGGTGGTCCTGCCGCTCGGCGTGCTGACCCTGCTGCGCACGCTGGTGGCGGTCGCCCTCGCCTTCCGGCACGCCCGCCGGCCGATCCCGGCCGCCCCGGCGCACCTGCCGCCGGTCTCGGTCGTGGTCCCCGCCTACAACGAGGCGGTCGGCATCGAGGCCGCCGTCCGCTCGCTGACCGCATCGGACTACCCCGAGTTCGAGATCGTCGTCGTCGACGATGGCTCGACCGACGCGACCGCCGGCATCGTCGAGGGGCTCCACCTGCCCGGCGTACGACTGGTGCGGCAACCCAACGGCGGCAAGGCAGCGGCGCTGAACACCGGCATCAGCGCGGCCCGCCACGACGTGCTCGTGCTGGTCGACGGTGACACCGTGTTCCAGCCCGACACCGTGCGCGAGCTGATCCAGCCGCTCGCCGACGACGGCGTGGGTGCGGTGGCCGGCAACACGAAGGTCGGCAACCGCGGCGGTGTGCTCGGACGCTGGCAGCACCTGGAGTACGTCGTCGGCTTCAACCTCGACCGGCGCATGCTCGACATCTTCGGCTGCATCACGACGGTGGCCGGAGCAGTGGGCGCGTTCCGGCGGGAGGCGCTGGAGCGGGTGGGCGGAGTGAGCCTCGACACCCTCGCCGAGGACACCGACCTCACGATGGCGGTGCTGCGCTCCGGCTACCGCGTGGTCTACCAGCCGCGGGCCATCGCCTGGACCGAGGCGCCGCAGACGTTGACCGACCTGTGGCGGCAGCGCTACCGCTGGGCCTACGGGACGATGCAGGCGATCTGGAAGCACCGCCACGCGGTCGTCGAGGGCGGGCAGGCCCGCCGGCTCGGGCTGATCGGCCTGCCCTACGTGTTCGCCTTCCAGGTGGTCTTCCCGCTGCTGTCGCCGGCCATCGACCTGTTCGCGCTCTTCGGGCTGCTGTTCCTCGACCCGGTGCCGATCGCCGCGGCGTGGTGCGTGTTCGTGCTGCTGCAGACGCTGACCACGCTCTACGCGCTGCGGCTCGACAAGGAGTCGCTGCGCCCGCTGTGGGCCGTGCCGCTGCAACAGTTCGTCTACCGGCAGATGATGTACCTCGTCGTCATCCAGTCGGTGATCAGCGCGCTGGCCGGGGTCCGGCTGCGCTGGCACAAGCTGCACCGCACCGGTGACGCCGTGACCGCGGTGAGCCTCCCCGCGGACGGCGCCTGACCGCGACCCGGCGCACACACCGGAGGCCGAGCCTCCGACGGGTCAGAGCCGCGCGACGCCCTCGCGGCGCGCGGCGTCGGACACCGCAGCAATGACGGCCGGAGCCGCCCGCTCGTCGAACGGGCTCGGGATGATGCAGTCGGGCGCCAGGTCGTCGCCGACGACCGCGGCCAGCGCGTCTGCCGCCGCGAGCTTCATCCCCTCGGTGATGGCCGATGCCCGCACGTCCAGCGCGCCCCGGAAGACGCCCGGGAACGCCAGCACGTTGTTGATCTGGTTCGGGAAGTCGCTGCGTCCGGTGGCCACGACGGCGGCGTACCTGTGCGCGACGTCGGGGTGCACCTCGGGGTCGGGGTTGGCCATCGCGAAGATGATCGCGTCCTTGGCCATCGTCGCGACGACCTCCTCGGGTACGGTCCCGGCGGACAGCCCGACGAAGACGTCGGCGCCGGCCAGCGCCTCGTTGATGGAGCCGCAGAGCCGATCCTTGTTGGTGATCTTCGCGATCTCCGCCTTGACGGAGTTCAGGTTGTCGCGGCCCGCGTAGATGATGCCCTTGCTGTCACCGATGCACAGGTCGCCGATGCCGGCCTCGATCAGCATCTTGCTGACCGCGATGCCCGACGCGCCCGCGCCGGAGACGACCGCGCGCATGTCGGACAGCTTGCGGCCGACGACCTTTGCGGCGTTCTTCAGCGCGGCGGTCGCGACGATCGCGGTGCCGTGCTGGTCGTCGTGGAAGACCGGGATGTCGAGCAGCGCCTTGAGGCGTTCCTCGATCTCGAAGCAGCGCGGCGCGCTGATGTCCTCGAGGTTGATGCCGCCGAACGCCGGCGCCAGCCGCACCACGGTCTCCACGATCTCGTCGACCTCGCGGCAGTCCAGGCAGATCGGCACCGCGTCGACACCCGCGAAGTTCTTGAACAGCAGTGCCTTGCCCTCCATGACCGGCAGCGCCGCCTCCGGGCCGATGTCACCCAGGCCCAGCACCGCGGTGCCGTCGGTGACCACGGCGACGGTGTTCGACTTCCACGTGTAGTCGTAGGCGAGGTCGCGGTCCTCGGCGATCGCCATGCAGACGCGGGCCACGCCCGGCGTGTAGGCCAGCGACAGGTCGTCGCGGTTGCGCAGGGGCACCGTCGAGACGACCTCGATCTTGCCGCCGCGGTGCAGCGCGAACGCCGGATCGTCGTCCCGTGGGGACGCGGAGGCAGCAGTCATGGGCAGCGGTGTACCCCGTTCGGTCGAGAGATGCGCGGGCGGGGCCAGATGATCGACAGACACGAGAGAGCTCCGGGCAACACGGATAGGGAGTGGGAGCCCGGTAGGGCCCGTCGACGACGGCGCGGGGGTTACCCGACCCGACGATTGTCGCACGCCGCGGCGAGCGCTTTCGCCCGGGCTCAGCGCAGGCCGGCGAGGTCCAGCGTCTGGCCCACGTAGACGAGCGACGCGTCGGCGCCGATCACACCGGAGTTGTGCCGGTAGATCTGCGTGACGAGAGCCTCGATCGCGGCCGGGGTCGCGGCCGGTCCCAGCAGCTCGTGCGCGATGCTCCACAACGAGTCGCCGGCCTGTACGACGTAGTGGTCGGCCGTCGCGACGGTGACGGGGGCGGTGGCAGCCGCCGGCGCCGGCGGGGCGGCAACCGGGTCTCTCGGGGCAGCCACCGCAACGACCGTCGGGGCCGGTGCGGCGGCCACCAGCGCACGGAACGGGTCCCGCGGCGCATGCGTCGGCACCACGACCGGGGCCGGTGCGGCGGCCACGGCGCTGCTGCCGGCCGGGGGCGCCGCAGCGGGCGGGTCGGACGCGACGGCGTTCGGGCGCGGCACGGCGACCTCGGTCCCGATCGCGCGCGCGATCGGGTGCTGGGCGACCACGACGACCGCGAGACCCGCGACGACCACGGCGCTGAGGGCAGTGGGCGAGCGCAGCGCGGCGACCGGCCCCGACAGGTCGACGGACGGCGCCGCGACCGGCCGTGCGGCCACCCCGACTGCGGTCATGATCCACTGATCGGCCATCCGGGTGACGGCTGAATGGCCCGTCGGAGCCATTTCCGGGCTGGTCCGGCCCGCGCCTTACCGTGGCAGCGTGCAGATCGAGCAGCTGGCCGTGCCCGACGCGTGGGTGTTCACCCCACGGCAGTTCCCGGACGACCGCGGCGTCTTCCTCGAGTGGTACAAGGCCGACATCGTGGAGAAGGCCGTCGGCCACCGGCTCACGCTCGCCCAGGCCAACCACTCGGTCTCCCGGCGCGGCGTCGTACGCGGCATCCACTACGCCGACGTGCCGCCCGGCCAGGCGAAGTACGTCTACTGCCCGCGCGGTGCGGTCCTCGACGTCGTGATCGACATCCGGCTGGGGTCGCCGACGTTCGGCGTCATCGACAGCGTGCGGCTCGACGACGTCGACCGGCGCGCGGTCTACCTGGCGGAGGGCCTCGGCCACGCCTTCATGTCGCTGCAGGACGACTCCGTCGTCACCTACCTGTGCTCCACGCCGTACAACCCGTCCGGCGAGCACGGCGTCGACCCCACCGACCCGGCCATCACGCTCCCGTGGCCGGCCGACGTCGAGCCGGTCCTGTCCCCCAAGGACGCCGACGCACCGACGCTCGCCGAAGCCGCTGCGCAGGGACTGCTGCCGGCCTACGACGACTGCCTGGAGCACTACCGCCGGCTGCGCACGAGCGGCCAGTAGCGGCACAGCACCCGGCCGCGCAGCGCCTGCGCGGCCACCGGGCCGAAGACCCGGCTGTCGGTGCTCTCGAGCGGGTTGTCCCCCTCGACCCAGGCGGCGCCGTCGGCCGTCCAGCGCACCAGCCGCTTGACGCCGAGCGGCCGATCGGGCAGGTCGACGACGACCAGCGCCCCCACTCGGGGCCGCGGCCGCGGCCAGCGCCAGACGAGCAGGAAATCGCCGGGCACGAGGGCCGGCAGCATCGACCGGCCGGCCACCGCGACCCGGGTGATCGGGAAGACCATCGTCACCTCTGGGTAGCACGACGCGCCGGGGGTAGGTTCGGCGTGAAGATCCGGGCCAGTGAATCCGGGCCAGTGAAAGGAAGGATGACCCATGCCGCTGCTGCGCAGCCTGCTCACCCCGCGGACGACCGTGCACGCCCACTGCGACCTCCCGTGCGGGATCTACGACCCCGCGCAGGCCAAGGTCGAGGCCGAGTCCGTGCACTCCATGCAGAAGAAGTACCAGGACAACGACGACCACGACTTCCGCACCCGCGCCCTGATGATCAAGGAGCAGCGGGCAGACCTCTGCAAGCACCACCTGTGGGTGCTGTGGACCGACTACTTCAAGCCCCAGCACCTCGAGAAGTACCCGAACCTGCACGAGCTGTTCTGGAAGGCCACCAAGATGGCCGGCTCGGCCGGGGCCGACGGGCTGGCGGGCGTGAAGGCGTCCAACGACCCGGCGACGGGACAGAAGCTGCTCGACCTGATCGACCAGATCGCGAAGATCTTCTGGGAGACCAAGAAGGCCTAGCTCGACCGCGGCCGGGGCACGGGGCCGTCGCCGCTGGGCGACCCCCGTGCCCCGCCATTAACACCTCGTCGCACGACGTGTCGAGGGTTCCTACTCGGGGGTACCGTCGAGTGCCGACAACGTGGCGGCGAGGCGGCAGACCCTGACCGAACAGATTGGAGCGCGGATGTCGGACGACTCGGGTGCAGCGAGGCCCGCGTCGGCGAACGGGGGCGGCAGCGCAGGCGCAACCGCGCACGGGGTCGACGCCCGCGACGTCGTCTCGATCCGACTCCCCGCAGCCGGTGCCTACCTGTCCGTCCTGCGGACGGCGACCGCTGGCCTCGCCGCCCGCCTCGACTTCACCCTCGACGAGATCGAGGACCTGCGCATCGCCGTCGACGAGGCGTGCGCGATGCTGCTCAGCCAGGCCGTCGCCGGCGCCGACATCGAGTGCGACTTCGAGCTCGACGGCGACTCGATGCGCGTGTCGGTGAGCGTCCTCACCTCCGACGGCACGGAGCCGTCGCGCGACACGTTCGCCTGGACCGTGCTGTCTGCACTCGCCGGCGAGGTCGACAGCTCCGCCGACGTCGACAAGCGGGTCACGATCCGGCTGGTGAAGCGCCGCCAGGAGGCAGGGGGCGCGTGAGCTCGCCGCAACCCATCGAGGAGAAGCACGACGTGGCGACGGTGGAGCAGCCGGCCACGTCGGCGGAGCAGGCCTCCGACAAGCCGACACGCAGCGAGCGGCAGAGCCACGACCGCGAGCGCGCTCGGGCGTTGTTCCACCAGCTGGCCGACCTGCCCGACGACGACCCGACCCGCAGCCGGGTGCGCGACGAGCTGGTCGAGATGCACCTGCCGCTGGTCGAGTACCTCGCCCGCCGGTTCCGCAACCGCGGGGAGCCGCTCGACGACCTGGTGCAGGTCGCCACGATCGGCCTGATCAAGTCGGTCGACCGGTTCGACCTCGAACGCGGGGTCGAGTTCTCGACCTACGCCACCCCGACCATCGTCGGTGAGATCAAGCGGCACTTCCGCGACAAGGGCTGGGCGATCCGCGTCCCCCGCCGGCTGCAGGAGCTGAAGCTCCTCATCACCAAGGCGACCAGCGAGCTGTCGCAGCGCCAGGGTCGCTCCCCGACCGTCAGCGAGCTCGCGCAGCACCTCGGTATGAGCGAGGAAGACGTCCTCGAGGGCCTCGGCTCCGCCAACGCCTACTCGGCCGTGTCGCTCGACGCCCCCGACAGCGGCGACGACGACTCCCCCGCGGTCGCCGACAGCCTCGGTGTCGTCGACGAGTCACTCGAGGGCGTCGAGTACCGCGAGTCGCTCAAGCCACTGCTGGAGAAGCTTCCGCCACGGGAGAAGAAGATCCTGCTGCTTCGGTTCTTCGGCAACATGACCCAGTCGCAGATCGCCGCCGAGCTCGGCATCTCCCAGATGCACGTGTCCCGGCTGCTCGCCCGCACTCTCGCCCAGCTGCGCGAAGGCCTGCTCGTAGACGAGTAAGGGGCGACTCGCTACTCCCAGGGGGCGCGCGCCTGCGGCGACCCCAGCAGCAGGAGCAGCACGATCGCCGGGACCGCGACCACCACAGCGCCGTACGCCGTCAGGCCGACCTGCAGCAGCGACACGCCTACGGGCACCGCCAGCAGCTGCGTCAGCACGGCCGGGCTGCGCGCCCAGCGGCGAAGTCCGGCGAGCCCGCGCGCGACCCACAGCAACCCCGCACCGGTGGCGGCGGTCAGCGCGGCTTCCACCTCGGTCAGCGCCAGGCTGGTGTCGACGTGGCGCCACAGCGGGGCGATCGCGACGTAGAAGCCGCCGACGAGCACGCCCACGCCCTCGGCCGCGAGCAGCACGACCACCGTGCGCAACGGGGTGGGGAGCTCGGCGAGGCGGGGCACGTTGATCGACACTAGCGGGGCCCATCCGGCCGATAGGGTGTGCCTTCATGCGCGCGCTCCTCGTCGCCAACCCCAAAGCCACCGCCACCACCGCTCGGGGCCGGGACGTGCTCTTCCGCGCGCTGGGCAGCGAGCTGAAGGTCGATGTCGCCGAGACGCAGCGGCGCGGCCACGCGATCGAGCTGGGCCGCCAGGCCACCGCCGACGGCATCGACATCGTCGTCGCGCTCGGCGGCGACGGGACGGTCAACGAGGTCATCAACGGCATGCTCGCCGCGGGACCCGGCCAGCAGGTCCCGATGCTCGCCGTCGTCCCGGGTGGCAGCACCAACGTGTTCAGCCGTGCGCTCGGCGTCTCCCGCAACCCGGTCGAGGCGACCAGCGAGCTGCTCGACGCGCTGCGCGGCGGACGCAGCCGGCTGCTGTCGCTGGGTCGTGCCGACGAGCGCTGGTTCACGTTCACCGCCGGCCTCGGCCTCGACGCGCAGGCGATCCGCACCGTCGAGCGCAAGCGGCTGGCCGGCCGGCGGGCGACGCCGACGATGTTCGTCAATGCCGCCCTCAGCGAGTACCTGCTGCGCAGTGACCGCCGCCGACCGACGATCACCCTGACCCGACCCGGCCGACCCGATGTGCCGCACCTCTACCTCGGCATCGTCACCAACACCGTGCCGTGGACCTACTTCTTCGACCGGCCGGTGCACGTCACCCCCAAGGCGACGTTCGAGACGGGGCTGGACCTGTTCGCGATGCGCCGGCTCGGGCTGCTGCCCACGACCCGCGCCGCGCTGGGCATGCTCCACGCGGCCGGGCACGGTCCGCGGGGCCGCGCGGTGCTGCAGGAGCACGACCTGCACGACTTCACGCTGAGCGCGACCCGGCCCCTCGCCTTCCAGGTCGACGGCGACTACCTCGGTGAGCGCGAGTGCGTCCACTTCACCGCCCACCGCGACGCATTACGCGTCGTCGTGTGACCAATCCGACAGGCTCAGAGCGGATACATGGGCTGACGGTGCTTGCGAAGCGACGCCACTCCGCCATAAGTTCGTGACCGTACGGCGGACAACGCCGTAGCAGACCGGCGGAGATCGTGAAAAACTTCACGATCTTCGTTGCGGAGAAGACAGCTGCGGGGACACTCGCCCCGACGACACGAGGAGAACGCCACCATGGACTGGCGCGACCACGCCGCCTGCCTCGACGAGGACCCGGAGCTGTTCTTCCCGATCGGCAACACCGGCCCCGCGCTGGTGCAGGTCGCCGAGGCCAAGGCGATCTGCCGTCGTTGTGACGTGCTGCAGGAGTGCCTCGACTGGGCCGTGAGCAGCGGCCAGGACGCCGGCGTGTGGGGCGGCATGTCCGAGGACGAGCGCCGCGCGTTCAAGCGCCGCGCCACCCGGGCCGCTCGCACCGGCGCCTGACGCCGATACCGCACCGCCGGGCGCGTCCCGCGCGCATACTCGACGCATGGCCGAGCGCTACATCCGCCCGCCGATCGTCGGTGCCGAGCCGCGATCGGACCGGCTGGCGGTCTGGCGGTTCCGGTTGCTGCTGCTGCTCGTCGTGATCGCACTCGCGATCGTCGTCGTCGAGGTCATCCAGCTCGCGGGTGCCGGCAACACCGAGCAGAGCCCGAGCCTGACCGGCGGCCTCGGCCTCTTCGGCTAACCGGCGATCGGCAGCGGCAGGTCGAGCGCCGCCCGCGTGCCTCCGGCCTCGGCCGTCTCGAGCGTCAGCGTCCCGCCCAGCTCGCCCTCGACGAGCGTGCGCACGATCTGCAGCCCGAGCCGGTCCGACGTGTCGACGGAGAACCCGGCCGGCAGGCCGATGCCGTCGTCGGTGACCTGCACCGACAACCGGCCGCCCCGCTGTCGCGCCTCCACCCGCACCTGCCCGGCGTGACCGTCGAACGCGTGCTCCACGGCGTTCTGCAACAGCTCGGTGAGGACCATCGCGAGCGGTGTGGCCACCTCGGCCGGCAGCACGCCGAACGACCCCTCCCGGTGCGCCAGCACCCGACGGTCCGGCGGCGCCATCTCGGTGACCATGCCGACGACCCGGTCGGCGATCGCGTCGAAGTCGACCGCCTCGTCGAGGGTCGCCGACAAGGTCTCGTGCACGAGCGCGATCGAGGTGACCCGGCGCATCGACTCCTCGAGCGCGAGCCGCGCCTCGGGCGAGGCCAGCCGACGCGACTGAAGCCGCAGCAGCGCCGCCACCGTCTGCAGGTTGTTCTTCACCCGGTGGTGGATCTCGCGGATGGTCGCGTCCTTGCTCATCAGCGCGCGCTCGCGCCGGCGCAGCTCGGTGACGTCGTGCACGAGCACGATCGCGCCGATGTGCCGGCCACCGGGGTTGAGCGGGATCGCCCGCAGCTGCACGACCGCATGCGGGGTCTCGACGTCACCCATCCTCGACACCCGGCCGGTGGCCACCACGCCGACCGGCTCGTCGACCGGTCCCCGCGCGGGTGCCAGCGCGGTGGTCAGCGCCGAGAGGTCCTCGCCTTCCAGGTCGCCGGTGACGCCGAGCCGACGGTAGGCCGATAGCGCGTTCGGGCTGGCGTAGAGCACGACCCCCGACGGGTCGAGCCGGATCAGCCCGTCCCCGACGCGCGGGCCCGAGTCGTCGGCGACCGCCGCCGCCTCGACCGGGAACCGGCCCTCGGCAACCATCACCGCGAGGTCGCCCGCGGTCTGCAGGTAGGTGTTCTCGAGCCGGCTGGGAGTCCGCGGGGCGCCCAGGTTCGTGTCGCGCGCGATCACGGCGATGACCCGGCTCCCGCGGCGTACCGGCACCGCCTCCTCGCGCACCGGCACGCCCTGCACCCAGACCGGCTCGCCCTCCCGCACGATGCGGGCCTCGCCGAGGGCGACCCCGAGCTGCGGCCGGCGGCTCGCGGCCATCACCTGCCCGACCTTGTCGTCGTGGTACGCCGTGGGGCCGGTCGTCGGGCGCATCTGGGCGACCGCGAGGAATCCGTCGCCGGTCCGCACCGGCACCCAGAGCACGAGGTCGGAGAAGGACAGGTCCGCCAGGAGCTGCCACTCGGCGACCAGCCGGTGCAGCCACTGCAGGTCGCCGGGGCTCAGGTCCACGTGCGCGCGGACCAGATCTCCCATGCTCGGCACGACACCGAGCCTAGGGGCTTACGCCACGAGACCCAGGCGGCGCAGCTCGACGGTCAGGTCGTGCGGGTGGCTCGACGCCGACATGGCCGCCTCGAGGGTGACCACGCCGTCGCGGATGAGCGAGACGAGGTGCTGGTCGAACGTCTGCATGCCGTAGAAAGCACCTTCACCGACCAGCTGGGTGATCGTCGAGGTCTTGTCGGAGTCGGAGATCGCCTCGGCGATGCGGCCGGTGTTGATGAGGATCTCCATCGCGACGCAGCGGCCCTCGCCGTCGGCCCGGGGCACCAGCCGCTGACAGATCACGCCGCGCAGCGAGCCGGCCAGGCCGAGCCGGACCTGCTTCTGCTCGTGCGGCGGGAAGAAGTCGATGATGCGGTTGACGGTCTCCTCGGCGTCGGTCGTGTGCAGGGTCGACATGACGAAGTGGCCGGTCTCCGCGGCGGCCAGCGCGGCCTTCACGGTCTCGGCGTCGCGCATCTCGCCGACGAGGATGACGTCGGGGTCCTGCCGCATCGCGGCCCGCAGCGCGACCGAGAAGTCGTCGGTGTCGACCCGGACCTCGCGCTGGTTGATCATCGCCAGCTTGTCGAAGTGCAGGACCTCGATCGGGTCCTCGATCGTGACGACGTGCACCTCACGGTTGCTGTTGATGTGGTCGACCATGCCGGCCAGGGTCGTGGTCTTGCCCGAGCCGGTCGGCCCGGTGACCAGCACGAGACCGCGGGGCTCGAGCGCGAGGTTCGCCAGCACGGGGGGCAGGCCGAGGTCGTCGAGCGGGATCGCGCCCACGCTCACCCGGCGGAAGACCAGACCGGCGGAGCCGCGGGAGCGGAACGCGTTGACGCGGAACCGGCCCACCCCGGACAGGGAGTAGGCGAAGTCGGCCTCGTTGGTGCGGGCGAACTCGTCCGCGAGGTCGGCCCGCAGCACTTCCAGCACCATCTGCTCGGTGTCGGTCGCGGTGAGGTCCCGCGTCTGCAGCTTGCGCAGCCGGCCGTCGATGCGGACCCGGGGCGGGGAGCCGACCTTGCAGTGCAGGTCGGACCCGCCGCACTCGACGAGGGCGCGCAGGAACGGCTCGATGGTCAGCGATTCGCTCACACGGTCTCTCTCGGCCGTTCGGGCGTCCCACTTGACGCCTTGGCGGGCTAGCCGATGACCGCGATGACGTCGCCCTCCTGGACGACGTCGCCCTCGCCGACCCGCAGGTCGGTGACCGTGCCACCGGCCTCGGCGACGACCGGGATCTCCATCTTCATGGACTCGAGGATGACCAGGGTGTCGCCCTCGGCGACCGTGTCGCCCTGGCTGACGACGACCTTCCAGACGTTCGCGACCATCTCCGCGCGCACCTCGCCGGCCACGCCGCCTCCTCGCCTCGCTGTCCCGACCGGGCGGATCATGTCACGAGCGGTGGTCCAGCTCCCGCTGCAGGCGTTCGGCGGTACGCCGCCAGTGCTCGGCCTCCGCGCGGGTCTTGCGGACCTCGTCGGTGAGGTCACGGACCAGGCCACCGTCCGGCTCGGCGGGTGCCACCGTCATCCGGCGTACGCGGACGGCGGCGGCGAACAGGACGACCGCGACGATCGCGAGCACGGCCGCCGCGAACAGCGCGAGCGCGGAACCCGCGCTCACCGCCCGGTCCAGCGCGGCGGGCGCTTCTCGAAGAACGCCGCGATGCCCTCCTCGACGTCCTTGGTCGTCGCGAGCAGCGAGAGCTGGGCCTGCATGGCCTCGAGGCCGGCCTCCAGCGACATCTCCGGCACGGCCGCGAACGACGCCTTGCCCAGGCGCACGGCCGCGGGCGCCTTGCCGGCGAGCCGCGCGACCAGCGCCTCGAAGTCGGCGGCATAGGTCTCGGCGGGCAGCACCCGCGAGACCAGCCCCATCCGCCAGGCCGTGTCGGCGTCGATGCGGTCAGCGAGCAGCATGAGGTCGAGGGCGTGCTTGGGCGACACGTGCCGGGCGAGCAGTGCGCTGACCATGAACGGCCAGAGCCCGAGATCGACCTCGGGCAGCCCGAACCTCGCGTCGCTCGAGGCCACCACGAGGTCACAGCCCATGGCCAGCCCCATCCCACCGGCCAGGCACAACCCGTGCACCCGCGCGACGACCGGCACCGGGCAGGCGCGCATCGCAAGGACCACCTGCACCAGCAGCCCGCGCCCCTCGTGCTGCTCCAGGCCGGTCGCGTCGTCGGCCATGCCGGTGAGGTCCGCACCGGAGCAGAACACCTTCTCGCCGGCGCCGGCCACGACGACCACGCGCGCGTCACCGACGCCGACCAACGCGTCGAGCAGGCCGCGCATGACCTCGGTCGACAGCGAGTTGCGCCGGGCCTCCCGATCGATCGTCAGCGTCAGCACGCCACCGTCGCGCTCCGCGCGTAGCTCGCCCATGGGCCGCAGACTAAGGGGCATGGGGCTCGTCATCGCGGTGCTGGTCGGCGCGCTCGTCGTCGGCCGGGCAAGCGGCGGGTCGCTCGCACGGCTGGCGGCGATCCCGATGCGCCGGCGCCGCCTCGTGGTCGCCGCCGTCGCCGTGCAGGTCCTCGGCGTCGTGCTCGCGGTGTCGCTCGCCGGTGGCAGCGGCACGGCGTACGCCGCGACGCTGGCCGCCTCGGCGGCGTTCGTCCTCGCCTTCGTGGTGCTCAACCGGCGGCTGCCCGGGATGGTGCTGGTCGCAGCCGGTCTCGTCCTCAACGCGGCGGTCGTGGCGGCCAACGGCGCCATGCCGGTCTCGCTCGTCGCAGCGGCCCGGGCGGGCGTCGACACCCGCGCCATCGCGCTCGGCAGCGACCCGCGACACGTCCTCGCCGGCGAGCGCACCCGGTGGAACCCGATCGGCGACGTGGTCCCCGTGCCGCTCCCCTGGCAGGCCGAGGTCGTCAGCCCCGGCGACGTGCTGATCGCGGCCGGCCTGGCCGAGCTGATTTCGGTTGGCATGCGCCGGCGCAGCACCTAACGTGCGGCGGGTGTCCGGGCTCGCGGTGCTGCGCGGGCGCGACTTCCGGCTCTGGGTGCTCGGAGACGCCGCCTCGCTGACCGGCACGATGATGGCCCCGGTCGCCGTGACGTTCGCGCTGCTGCGACACGGGCACGGCGCGGGCGACGTCGGGCTCGTGATGATGGCGCAGAGCCTGCCGCTGGTCGGCTTCCTGCTCCTCGGCGGGGTGATCAGCGACCGCTTCCCCCGGCGGACGGTGATGCTCTCGGCCGACCTCGTGCGCTGCGCGGCGCAGGCGCTGCTCGCCGGCCTGCTGCTGTCCGGGTCACCGTCGCTGTGGACCTACGCCGTGATCGGCGCGGTCGTGGGCGCGGGCGACGCGTTCTTCAACCCGGCCGTCACCGGGCTCATCCCGCAGCTCGTCGACGAGCAGCGGCTGCAGGAGGCCAACGCGATCCGCGCCGTGTCGTGGTCGGCCGGCAGCGCGCTCGGCCCGGCCCTCGCGGGCATCGTCCTGTCGGTGGCCGCAGCCGGGTGGGCGATCGCCGCCGACGCGCTGACCTACGCCATCAGCGCGGCCTGCCTGTGGCGGGTCCGGCCGCGCCCGCTGACGTCGCCCGCGCTGCCGGGCCGGGTCCTCGACGACCTGCGGGCGGGCTGGCGGGAGTTCCGGTCGCGGACGTGGCTGTGGAGCATCGTCGCGGAGTTCGCCGGCTTCCACGTGGTCGTCTGGCCGGGGCTGATGGTGCTCGGCGCGGTGGTGGCCAAGCAGGACCTCGGTGGCGCCGGGTCGTGGGGCGCGATCCTCGCGGCGTTCGGCACCGGCTCGGTGCTGGCCAGCCTCGTGCTGCTGCGGGTGCGCCCACGCCGGCCGCTGCTGGCCGGCGCCTGCGGCATGTTCCCGTTCGGGCTGCCGCTGCTGGCTCTCGCCGTCCCCCTGTCCACCGCGGCCGTTGCGGCCGCGGCGTTCGCGGCCGGCGTGGGCATCGGCGTGTTCGGCACGATGTGGGACACCACGATGCAGCGGGAGATCCCGCCGCACCTGCTGTCGCGGGTCAGCGCCTACGACTGGTTCGGCTCGGTGGCCTCGATGCCGCTGGGGTTCGCCGTCATCGGACCGCTCGCGACGGTGCTCGGCCTGCGCGGGACGCTCGTGCTCGGCGCCTGCTGGCTGCTCGCCACCAACGCGCTGATCGCGGCGCTGCCGGCGGTGCGCGGCATCACCGCACCGGCCGATGCGTCAGCGCAGGGCGGGCTCGCCGTGCCGGCGCACCCAGCCGGCCCAGGCACTCTCGACCATGTCGCGCAGGTCGTGCCGGGCCCGCCAGCCCAGGTCTGACCGGATCCGGTCGACCGCGGCCACCGTGCGAGCCGGGTCACCGGGCCGCCGGGCGACCACGACCGGGTCGACGTCGAGCCCGGTCACCTCGCCGACGGCGGTCATCACCTCGCGCACGCTGACGCCCTCGCCACGCCCGACGTTGTAGGTCGCGGAGTCACCGCCGGCCACGAGGTGCCGCAGCGCCGCGACGTGCGCGTCGGCGATGTCGCCCACGTGCACGTAGTCCCGGACGCAGGTGCCGTCCGGGGTCGGGTAGTCGGCGCCGAAGACCTGCGGCCGCTCCCCCGCCGCCAGCGCCCGGAACACCAGCGGGATCAGGTTGAAGACACCCGGGTCGCCGAGGTCCGGGTCGACCGCCCCCGCGACGTTGAAGTAGCGCAGCGAGACCGCGCGCAACCGGCCCGCCGTGGCCAGCGCGCGCGACATCCACTCGCCGATCACCTTGGTCTCGCCGTAGGGACTCATCGGCACCAGCGGCGCGCCCTCGTCGACGAGGTCGCGGTCGGGCATGCCGTAGACGGAGGCGCTGGAGGAGAAGACGAACGACCCGACCCCCTCGGCGACCGCGACGTCGAGCAGCGTCGCGAGGCCGGCGACGTTCTCCCGGTAGTAGAGCAGCGGATCGGCGACGGACTCCCCGACCTGCTTCTTGGCGGCGATGTGGACGATGCCTGCGACGTCGTGGTCGCGCAGCGTCCGGCGTACGACGTCGGCGTCGCCGACACCGGCACGCACCAGCGGCACGTCACCGACCCGACCGGCCTCGCCGGTGGACAGGTCGTCGAGCACGACGACCTGCTCGTCGTCGGCCCGCAGCGCGCGGACGACGTGCGCCCCGATGTAGCCGGCGCCGCCGGTCACCAGCCAGGAGGCCATCCGAGGTCAGTCGGCGCGGAACTCGACGCTGCCGAACTCCACCCGCACCTGCTGAAGCCGCGTCAGCACCCTGAGCCGCAGGCCCTCCGGGGCCTGCTCCCCGCCGCAGCAGCGGGCGACGAGCGCCTTGACCTCCTGCTCGAGGCCGTACTGGCGCAGACAGGGCGCGCACTCGTCGAGATGGATCCGGATCTTGCCGCGGCCCTCGTCGTCGAGCTCCTCACCGTCGAGGTAGAGGTAGACCCGCTCGATGACGTCGCGACAGTCGGTTTCGTGCGGTTGGCCGCAACTCATCGTGCCTCCGCGTTGGTCTCACGGGCGGCGGAGTCGGCGCTCCCGTCCTCGGCGGGCTCGGCCCAACCGGGGCGGAGGAAGCCGCGATCGAGGGCGTAGTGCTCGAGCTGGTTGCGCAGGGCGCGGCGGCCGCGGTGCAGGCGCGACATCACGGTGCCGATCGGCGTGCCCATGATCTCGGCGATCTCCTTGTAGGCGAACCCCTCGACATCGGCGAGGTAGACCGCCATCCGGAAGTCCTCCGGGAGGTTCTGCAGCGCTTCCTTGACGTCGGAGTCGGGCAGGTGGTCGAGCGCCTCGGTCTCCGCGGAGCGCAGGCCCGACGAGGTGTGCGACTCGGCTTGCGCCAGCTGCCAGTCCTCGATGTCCTCACCGGCGGACTGCTGCGGCTGCCGCTGCTTCTTGCGGTAGCTGTTGATGAACGTGTTGGTCAGGATCCGGTAGAGCCAGGCCTTGAGGTTGGTGCCCTCCTCGAACTGGTGGAAGGCGGCGAAGGCCTTGACGAACGTCTCCTGGACGAGGTCCTCGGCGTCGGCGGGGTTGCGCGTCATGCGCAGCGCCGCGGAGTAGAGCTGGTCGAGGTAGGGCAGCGCGGTCTCTTCGAACCGCGCGCTGCGCTGCTCGAGGGTCTCCTCGACCGTGCTCACCCCCTCCTGGTCCGGGGCCGGTGCGGCGGCCTCGCCTGCGACCTGCCCGGCGAACGCTATCGCGACACCCAGCTGGTCGTCGGGCAGCGGGAAGGGCGCCCAGCGAGGCGCGGTGCGGCAGCTCACTCCGGTCACGTCCGCAGCAACGCGACGCACGGGACGCGGATTCCCGTGGCCGTAGCATGACGTGCATGGGTGACTACCACCCGGCGGTGGAGCAGTACCTCGAGACGATCATGGAGCTCGAGGAGTCCGGCATCCCGCCGCTGCGCGCGCGCCTCGTCGAGCGGCTCGGCGTCTCGGCACCCGCGGTGTCGGAGACGGTCGCCCGCCTGGAGCGGGAGGGATACCTCACCCTCGACGACCACCGGGTCATGCGGCTGACCGACAGCGGCCGGCACCTGGCGACCGCGGTGATGCGCCGGCACCGGCTGGCCGAGCGGCTGCTCGTCGACGTGCTCCAGGTGCCGTGGCACCAGGTGCACGAGGAGGCCGGGCGGCTCGAGCACGCGATCAGCGACAACCTCGAGCAGCACCTGGTGCGCCTGCTCGGCGACCCGGCCACCTGCCCGCACGGCAACCCGATCCCGGGCTCGGCCAACGCCGTCGACCCCGGCCCGCTGACCCCGCTCGCGAGCGTGTCCGGGCCCGCCGTCGTACGCCGCATCGACGAGGAGATCGAGGCCCGGGCGGAGTTCATGCTGCTGCTCGAGGAGCGCGGGCTGATGCCCGGTGTGCCGGTCACGGTCTACGGCGCGGTGGGCAACGAGGTGGCAGTCGAGACCGACAACGGTCGCGGCGAGATCCCGGCCTGGGTGGCCGAGCGGGTCTACGCCGGCCGGCCGGCCTGACCGAGGGCGTCGACCCAGCCCGAGACGGCCGCGGCGACGGCGTCGAGGTCGGCGGTGAGCGTGTGGTCGCCCGGTACGGCGACCAGCGTGGTGTCCGGCGCCGCCGGGAATTCCCCCGGCCGGCCGAACGGGTCGCGCTCGCCCTGCACGACGAGGACCGGTACGCCGGCGCCCAGCAGCTCCTCGAGCCGGCTGCGCTCGGGCCGGCCGGGCGGGTGCAGGGGGAAGGCCAGCGCCACGACGCCGGCGGCCCCCAGCGAGAGCGCGGTCCGGCAAGCCACCCGGGCGCCGGCGCTGCGGCCGCCGACCACCAGCGGCACCTCGCCGGTCTCCGCCCGCGCCGCCGCGACCGCGGCGCGGAACGCCTCGTCGAGCCGCGCGGCGACGGTCACCGGAGCCCGGCGCCCGGCCACCCGGTAGGGCTGCTCGACCAGGGCGACCGCGTGCCCTTCGGAGATCAGCCGGGCGCTGACGGCCCTGAGATCGGGCGCGTCGACGCCGCCCCCGGCGCCGTGCCCCAGGCAGACGAGCGCGCCGGCCCGCGCGGCGGCGTGCAGATGGACGCGGGCATCGCCGGACGCGGTCGCGACGACGCGCGTGCGCGGTCGGCTCAGCGGGGGGTGTCCGGGGTGCCGGCGAGCCAGGCGCCGCGCATCGTGCGGCGCTCGTCGACCGTCGTCCCGCCCCAGACCCCGTCGCAGTCGCCGGTCTCGAGTGCGGTCGCCAGACACGGCCCGAGCACCGGGCAGCGCTGGCAGATCTCGACCGCGGGTTGCGGGTCCTGCGCGGCGTGCGGGAAGAACAGCTCCGGGTCCTGCTGCAGGCACAACCCGCCGGTGCGCCACGAGGGATCGGGGCAGCGCGCCTCGACCGCGGCGCGGAAGCGCGGGTCACGGCGTACCTTGCGCATCTCCGCGGGCGCGAGCACCCGGGGGCGGCCAGCGGGGCTCACCGGCGGCTCTCCAGCTTGGCCTGGCAGTCGCGGCAGCGGGCCGCTTCGGGGCGGGCCTCGAGCCGCTCGGGCACGAGCTCCTGACCGCACTCCACGCAGCGACCGTAGGTGCCGGCGTCGATCCGCGCGATCGCGCGGCGCACTTCGTCCTCCTGGACCTGCAGCGCCTCGATCACGGCGTCCTCCCGGTCGGCGTCCGACAGGAGGGTTGCGGTGTCGGCCTGGTGCTGGTCGTAGGTGCTGAGCTCCGAGTTCTCGTGCGCACCCTCGTCACGCAGCGTCCGCGCGGACTGCTGCAGGTCGGCCAGCATCTCCTCGAGTCGGGTGCGTGCGGTCTCGGTGTCCACGCGGACGACCCTGCCTTCCCTCGGGGTGTGCGTCAGCAAGGTCTACTGCCCCGCGCACCGCCGGGCAAGACCCGTGCGGTGGCCGCCCTACCCATGATTGCCCGGCGCTACCGCCGCGGGGGGTCCTCAACGGTTGATCGTGAGCGTGACCGTCGTGCTGCACGGCTGCGTGGCGGACAGCCGGAACGATCCCTGCACCGTGCCCTTTGTGAACGGCGCGTCGGCCTCGTCCGACTCCGAGTCGCCCTGGCCGAGCGTGTAGCCCGCCGCGGGCAGCTGCTTGAGGACGAAGCGCACACCGTCGTGCAGCGACAGCGGCGCACGACCCTTCACGACGTGCCCGCCGTTGTCGGCCGCCTGGGTCGAGGTGATCGCCAGGCCCGGGAACGCCGGCAGGTCCGCGGGCACCCCGGCCGGCCAGTGCGCGCCGCCGGAGCCGGGCGCCGGGCAGGCGCTCGACGAGTCCGACGGGGCCGCGACGACCGGGTTGTCGCCGCCGGCCGAGCCGCCGCAGCCGGTGAGCCCGGCGGCGAGCAGGACGCCGACGGCGAGCGCGGACATGGCGGTGCGGTGGGGACGCTGCACGGTGACCTTCCTGGTGCGGGAGGGCGGCCGGGCGCCACCCGGGTGGAATCATTCGACGCGTGCGTGGCGACTCCTGGCCGGCCCCGACCCCGGCGACCCCGGTCGACGCCGTCGTTCGGGTGCCCGGGTCGAAGTCGCTGACCAACCGGCAGCTGGTGCTGGCCGCGCTCGCCGACGGCCGCAGCCGGCTGCGGCGCCCGCTGCGCAGCCGCGACACGCTGCTCATGGCCGCCGGCCTGCGCGCGCTCGGCGTGCCGATCACCGACGACGGCGACGACTGGGTGGTCGACGGGCAGCCCGGGACCCTGCACCCGCGGGCGCCGTCGGTCGACGTCGGCAACGCGGGGACCGTGGCGCGGTTCCTGCCACCTCTCGCCGGCCTGGCCGAGGGCACCGTGAGCTTCGACGGCGACCCGCGGGTGCGCGAGCGACCGGTCGGGCCGTTGCTGACCGCGCTGCGCACGCTCGGCATCGACCTCGACGACGGCGGTCGCGGCTCCCTGCCGGTCACCGTGCACGGCCACGGCTCGGTGGCCGGCGGCGAGGTCACCCTCGACGCGTCGACGTCGTCACAGCTCGTCAGTGCCCTGCTCCTCGCCGCGCCGCGCTACGAGCGCGGCGTAACGGTGCGCCACGAGGGGCCCCCGGTGCCCAGCGCCCCACACCTGCGGATGACCGCCGCGGAGCTGCGGGCCGCGGGCGCCGAGGTGGACGACGCGACGCCGGACGTGTGGCGCGTCGCCCCCGGCGTGCTGCGTCCGCGAGACGTCGACGTGGAACCCGACCTGTCGAGCGCGGCGCCGTTCCTCGCGGCCGCCCTGGTCACCGGTGGACGCGTGACGCTCGCCGGTTGGCCCGCCGGCACGACCCAGCCGGGCGCCAGCCTGCCGGAGCTGCTGGCCCGGTGCGGTGCGACGTACACGGTCGACGGCGACGGGCTCACGGTCACCGGCGGCGATGAGATCCACGGGCTGGAGGCCGACCTGCGCGACTGCCCCGAGGCCGTGCCGGTGCTGGCCGCGGTCGCCGCACTGGCCGACGGCCCGAGCCGGCTGACCGGCATCGCCCACCTTCGGCTGCAGGAGACCGACCGGCTGGCCGCGCTGGCCGCCGAGATCAACGGCCTGGGCGGACGGGTCCGCGACACGGCCGACGGGCTGGAGATCCAGCCGGCAGCGCTGCACGGCGGCCGGTGGCGGACCTATCACGACCACCGGATCGCGATGGCGGGTGCGGTCCTCGGGCTGCGGGTGTCGGGCGTGCTCGTCGAGGACGTCGCCACCACCGGCAAGACGCTGCCCCGGTTCGTCGACCTGTGGGCCCGGATGCTCGGAGCGCCGCACTGAGTCCACGCGCGGGCGACCCGGAGGACCACCACGGCCGGGCAGGCCGCGGGTCCCGGCCGCGCAGCCGGCTACGGCCCAAGCACGAGGACGCGGTCGCCGGGCTGGTCGTCGCGGTCGACCGCGGCCGCTACACCTGCCGGGTCGGCGACCACGAGGTCGTCGCGATGCGGGCCCGCGAGCTCGGCCGCCGCGGGGCCGTCGTCGGTGACCGGGTGGCGCTGGTCGGCGACGTCAGCGCAGATCCCGACCGGTTGGCCCGGATCGTGCGGATCGAGGACCGCGCGTCGGTGCTGCGCCGCAGCGCGGACGACGACGACCCGCTCGAGCGGGTGATCGTCGCCAACGCCGACCAGCTGGTCGTCGTCACCGCCCTGGCGGACCCGCCGCCCCGACCCGGTCTGGTCGACCGGTGCCTGGTCGCGGCCCACGACGCGGGCATCGGCCCGCTGCTGTGCCTGACCAAGGCCGACCTCGCTCCGCCGACGGACATGACCGAGATCTACGGCCCGGCGCAGGTCCCAGCCGTGGTGCTGGGCCGCCACGACGGCGCGCTCGACGGTCTCGACGCCCTGCGCAGGCGGCTCGAGGGGCGGGTCAGCGTGCTCGTGGGTCACTCCGGGGTCGGCAAGTCGACCCTGGTCAACGCGCTGGTGCCCGGCGCGAACCGGCGTACGGGAGCCGTCAACGTGACCACCGGCCGCGGCCGGCACACGTCGACCTCCGTGGTCGCGCTGCCGGCCGGGCCGGACACGTTGATCATCGACACGCCCGGCATCCGGTCGTTCGGGTTGGCTCACATCGATGCCGGCCGGCTCGTCGCGGCGTTCCCCGAACTCGCGCCGGGCACGGCGCAGTGCCCGAGCGACTGCGACCACCTCGACCCCGAGGTGTGCGCGCTCGACCGGTGGGTGGGCGAGGGGCACGCCCACCCCGAGCGGCTCGCGTCGCTGCGCCACCTGCTCGTGGCGCGCGGCGCAGGGGACTAGACGCTGGCGCCGAGGCTGATCGTGTCCTTGATCTCCTGGCGGCGCAGGGCCAGCTCGGCCTTGGCGGCGTCGATCTTCTCGGCGATGTCCTCGTCGTCGCGCATGAGCGCTTCGAGGTCGACGCCGGCCATGTCGAGCACGCCCATGTCGGCGTAGGCCTTCTGGACCTTGTCGCCCCACAGGCCGATGTCCTTCATGCAGGGGACGATCCGGCTGAACAACAGCGACTGGAAGACCTGCTGGATCTCGGAGTTGCGGGTGATCTCCAGGATCTCCTCGGTGGGCAGGCCGAGGGTGTCGAACACCTCGCGGCCCTCGAACCGGTCGCGCATCAGGTAGCAGCCCTCGACCGCGAACTCCTCGCGCTCGGCGCGCTCCTTGTCGCTCAGCTCGGCGTAGTAGTCCTTCAGCGACAGCCGGCCGAACGCCACGTGCCGCGCCTCGTCCTGCATGACGTAGGCGAGGATCTGCTGCACGAGCGGGTTCTTCGCCATGTCGCGGTAGAGGCCGAACGCCGCGAGCGCCAGGCCCTCGATGAGGACCTGCATGCCGAGGTAGGCGTAGTCCCACTCCTTGTGCTCGAGGGCGTCCTTGAGCAGGGCGGCCAGGTCGTCGTTCATCGGGTAGACCAGCCCGATCTTCTCCTGCAGGAACTTGCTGTAGACCTCGACGTGGCGGGCCTCGTCCATCGTCTGGGTGGCCGCGTAGAACTTCGAGTCGAGGTCGGGCACGGTCTCGACGATGCGCGCCGAGACGACCATCGCGCCCTGCTCACCGTGCAGGAACTGGCTGAACAGCCACGAGGACTGGTGCCGGCCGAACTCGTCCTGCTCCTTCTTCGACATCTTGCGCCAGATGTCGGTGTTGGCCAGGTCGTTGTACTCCTCCGGGAAGCCGGCCGGGTCGTTGGGGTCGACCTCGATCGACCAGTCGATCCGCTTCGTGGAGTCCCACTGCTTGTCCTTGCCCTTCTGGTACAGGGCCAGCAGCCGGTCACGGCCGTCGTCGTAGTCCCAGGTGAACAACGTGTCGCCGACCATGGGGACGTCCCAGCGGGTCTCGACGTCGACGGGGATGGAGTACAGGTCCTTGGTGCTCATGCAGAGTTCCTCCGAGGGGGCATGACGAGGCGTTCGACGACTTGTGCGATGCGGGCGGCGACTCCGTCGACGGACTCGTCGGGGCCGGCCGGCAGGACGATGTAGGAGATCGTGAGACGTACGACGGTGTCGGTGACGGCGTCGATGTCGGCGACCGGCAGCGCCGGCCAGTGCTCGAGCAGGTAGTTGCGCACGGACTCCCGGGCGGCGCCGACGACCGGCTGGCCGCGGGTCGTCAGGAACGGCAGCAGGCCGTTGGAGTCGTCGGAGACCGTCGCCTTCAGCAGCGGGTTGCCGCTGGCCTCGCGCAGCGTGTGCGCCACGCAGGCGGTGATGGCGGCGACCGGCCCGGCGGCGTGCGCCTCCTCGAGCGCGGCCTCGGTGCCGTCGATGAACCGCTCGACCTCGCGCAGGGTCAGCGCCTGGGCGAGACCGTCCTTGCTGCCGAACTCGTTGTAGAGCGTCTGGCGAGACACCCCGGCGGCGGCCGCGACGTCGGCCATCCGTGCCTGGGCCCAACCCCCGGCCACGATCGCGTCGAAGGCCGCGTCGAGCAGCGCGTCGCGCGTCGCACCGGCGGGTGGCATACGTCACAGTCTTTACACGAGGGCGCTTCGTGTCAACCACCGGTACCGTGCTCGGGTGCCCTCCCTCGACCGGGACCTCGCGCTCGCGCACCTGCTCGCGGACGACGCCGACGCGATCACCACGGCGCGCTTCCAGGCGGTCGACCTGCACGTGGAGACCAAGCCCGACCTGACCCCGGTCAGCGACGCCGACCGGGCGGTGGAGGAGGCCCTCCGCCGCCGGCTCGAGCGCGAGCGGCCCGATGACGCGGTGCTCGGGGAGGAGTACGGCGCGCAGGGCGACGGTCCGCGCCGCTGGGTCGTCGACCCGGTCGACGGCACCAAGAACTTCGTCCGCGGTGTGCCGGTGTGGGCGACGCTGGTCGCGCTGCAGGCGGGCGGCGAGGTGGTCGTCGGGGTCGTGTCCGCACCCGCGCTCGGCCGACGGTGGTGGGCGGCCGCCGGCACCGGCGCCTGGACCGGGCCTTCGGTGCACGACGCGCACGCCTGCCGCGTCTCACGCGTGGCGACGCTGGACGACGCCTCGATCTCCTACTCCTCGCTCGGCGGCTGGGAGACCGTCGGACGATCGTCCGGGTTCCTCGACCTGCTCGGGCAGGCGTGGCGGACCCGCGCCTACGGCGACTTCTGGTCGTACATGCTCGTCGCGGAGGGCGCGGTCGACATCGCGTGCGAGCCGGAGGTCTCCCTGTGGGACCTCGCCGCCCTCACCGTCATCGTGGAGGAGGCGGGCGGGCGCTTCACCGACCTGACCGGCGCGGACCGCGCCGACGGCGGCAGCGCGGTGGCGAGCAACGGCCTGCTTCACGACGCAGCCCTCGCGGCGTTGGCGCCCGCGTGACGGACGACGGGGACGAGAGCCCGGTCGAACGCACGGCCCGGCGGCTGCGTGAGCAGGCGGCGGGCTGCGCCCTGATCGGCAGTCCGCTCTACGCCGCCCTGCTGGAGGACGCCGCCGACGACCTGATCGCCGGTGGCCCGACGCTGCGCGTGCTCGAGGACCACCTCCACGACCCCGGACCCAGCGCGCTCGCGCTGCGGATGCTTGGAGGCATCCACGCCCTCGTCCTCACCGGGCAGGCACCGGACCTCGCGCGCTATTACCCGTCAGCGAGCGGCACCGTCCCCGTCGACGCCGATGCATGGCCCGCGCTGGCCGCCGTGCTCGAGGATCACCGCGCCACCGTCCGGGACTGGCTGCTGCGCCCACCGCAGACCAACGAGGTCGGCCGCGGAGCGGCCCTCATCGGTGGGCTGCTGCACGCCGTGACCGAGGCGGAGCTACCGGTCAGGCTCGTCGAGATCGGCACCAGCGCCGGCTTGAACCTGCGCGCGGACCGCTTCCACATCACCGGCGCGGTCGCGTCGTACGGCGATCTGGACTCACCGGTACATCTCGGCGCCGCGTGGC
>DASSKL010000100.1 GCA_035690485.1 Mycobacteriales bacterium
TCGACCGGCGCGAAGATCATCAACAACTTCGCCATCGACGCCGACGAGGCCGGCATCTACATCGGCGACTCACCCAACCCGCCCGCCGGCGTCACCCAACCCGCCAACGCCACCGTGCAGGGCAACCGGTCCTTCGACAGCGGCTACGGCATCTTCCTGCGCGACGCCTCGGTCGGCACCGTCTCCGGCAACAACCTGATGGGCAACTGCGTGGGCCTTCTCGCCCTCGCCGACAACCCGGGACCGTCGAGCCAGTGGACCATCACCGGCAACCACATCGCGACGAACGTGCGCGAGTGCCCCGCAACCCAGGACTCCGAGGGCGGCTCGCCGCCGCTGAGTGGCGTGGGCGTGCTGCTCGCCGGCGCGACGAACAACACGGTCAGCAACAACGACATCTACTACAACCAGCCGGAGGGCGACTCGGCACTTTCGGGCGGCATCGTCATGGTCACGATTCCGGGCCAGGCCAACGCGACCGCCCCTTCGGGCAACACGATCAGCAACAACAACGCCCACGGCAACAAGCCGGGCGACATCTTCTGGGACGGCACCGGGACCGGTAACACGTTCACCGGCAACAGCTGTGACCAGGCGATCTCGCCGAACGACGCAGTGACCTGCGGCGGCTGACCGCCGCCCGCTGAACCACAGGGGCCGCGGCCGCGAACGCGGCCGCGGCCCCACCAGCACTCAGGAGCACCGAGCAATGCAGCTGTCCCGGCGTACGGTCCTCACCGGCTTCGGCGCGCTCGCCGCCGCCACCGCCGCCGGGTCGATCTCGATCCCGGCGGCGCGCGCGCTCGAGTCGCCGGAAACCGTTGCCTTCTACGGGCCGCACCAGGCCGGCATCGAGACGCCGCCGCAGCAGCGGCTGACCTTCGCGGCCTACGACGTCGCGGGCGGGGTGGACCCCACAGGCCTGCGCAACCTGCTGCAGACCTGGACCTCGCTCGCCGAGCGGCTGACCAACGGCACGACGGTCGGCTACCCGCGGTTCGCGCCGGACGCGCCCGCGGACACCGGCGAGACGTTCGGCGTACCCAACAGCAACCTCACGGTGACCGTCGGCTTCGGGCCCGCGCTGTTCGACCAGCGGTTCGGTCTCGGGCCGCGGCAGCCGGCCGCGCTGGCCGAGCTCCCACCCTTCCCGGGTGACCAGCTCGACCCGGCGCGCAGCGGCGGCGACCTCTGCGTGCAGGCCTGCGCCGACGACGAGCAGGTGAGCCTGCACGCCATTCGCATGTTGACCCGGCACGCAGCCGGCGCGGCGACGTTGCGCTGGGTGCAGCAGGGCTTCCTGCCCGCCCCCAAGCCGGGCGAGACGACGCGCAACCTGATGGGCTTCAAGGACGGCACCCGCAACGCGAGCGGGCCGGTCGACTTCGCCCGGCACGTCTGGGTCGACGCCACCGACCAGCCGTGGATGCGCGGTGGCAGCTACCTGGTCGCACGGCGGATCCGCATGAACCTGGCCGACTGGGACGCCGAGCCGCTCAACGAGCAGGACGACGTCTTCGGCCGCTACAAGTCCACCGGCGCTGCCTACGGCCAGGCGACCGAGCACGCCACCCCGCTCATGCCGGACCTGCCCGCCGACTCGCACGTCCGGCTCGCCTCGCCGGAGACCAACGGCGGCATCAAGATCCTGCGCCGCGGCTACTCCTACGCGGACACCCATCTCGTCGAGGGCGATCCCGAGGCCGGCCTGTTCTTCCTCGCCTACCAGGCGGATCCCGGCCAGGGGTTCATCCCGCTCCAGCAGAAGCTGGCGGCGCACGACGCGCTCAACGAGTACATCACGCACACCGGCAGCGCGATCTTCGCAGTGCCGCCCGGGATCGGCCCCGGCGACTACTGGGGTCAGTCGCTGCTCAGCTGACCTCGAGCGCCGCCCGCAGATCGGCCACCAGGTCGTCCGCGGCCTCGAGCCCGACCGACAGCCGGATCAGGTCCGCGGGCACCTCCAGCGGCGAGCCGGCCGCCGACGCGTGGGTCATGCGGCCCGGGTGCTCGATCAGCGACTCGACCCCGCCGAGCGACTCGGCGAGCGTGAACAACCGCGTGCGGCCGACCACCCCCAGGGCGGCGTCGACGCCGCCCGCGACGCGGAAGCTGACCATGCCGCCGAAGTCGCGCATCTGCCGCCGAGCGACGTCGTGCCCACGGTGCTGCGGCGAGCCCGGCCACAGCACGTCGCTGACCCGTGGGTGCTCGTGCAGCATCTCGACCAGCGAGCGCGCGTTGGCGCAGTGCCGGTCCATCCGCACGGCCAGCGTCTTCACGCCGCGCAGCACCAGCCATGCGTCGAACGGGCCGGCCACGCCGCCGGTGGAGTTCTGCACGAACGCCAGCCGGTCGCCGAGCTCCGCGTCGGCCACGACCAGCGCGCCGCCGACGACGTCGCTGTGCCCGCCGAGGTACTTCGTGGTCGAGTGCACGACCGCGTCGGCGCCGAGCGTCAGCGGCTGCTGCAGGTACGGCGAGGCGAACGTGTTGTCGACCGCGAGCAGGGCACCCGCGCCGTGCGCGATCTCGGCCAGAGCCGCGATGTCGCCGACCGTCAGCAACGGGTTGGTCGGCGTCTCGCACCACACCACCCGCGTCTCGTCGCGGATCGCGCCCTTCACGGCGTCGAGATCGTCGATCGGCACCGCGGACCAGGCGAGCCCCCAGTCCTGCAGCACCCGGGCGAGCAGCCGGAAGGTGCCGCCGTAGGCGTCGTCCGGGATCACCACGTGGTCACCCGGACGGCACACGGTGCGCAGCAGGCAGTCCTCGGCCGCCATCCCGGAGGCGAACGCCAGCCCGCGGGTGCCGGCCTCGAGGGCGGCGAGGCACTCCTCGAGCGCCCGCCGGGTCGGGTTGCGGCTGCGGGAGTACTCGTAGCCGCCACGCAGCCCGCCGACGCCGTCCTGCTTGTAGGTCGACACCTGGTAGATCGGCGGCACCACGGCGCCGGTCGACGGGTCGGCCTCCTGGCCGGCGTGGATGGCGAGGGTCTCGAAGGCGTCGCTCACCGGGCCAAGGCTACGGGGACGGAACAGCACGTCCCGTGGCACCGTTGCAGCGAGAGACCCCTGGAGGTGCACCGTGCTGTTCGGCCGCGAGAAGACCCGGATGCCCACGCCCGACGAGACACTGCCCGGTCGCGAGGCCACGATGCCGGTCGGTGATCGGCACGCGGTGCTCGGCACCGGCATCACGCCGCCGTTCCCGGCGGGACTGCAGACGGCGGTGTTCGGCCTCGGCTGCTTCTGGGGCGCCGAGCGGAAGTTCTGGCAGCTCGACGGCGTGCACGCGACCGCGGCCGGCTACGCAGGCGGTTTCACGCCCAATCCGACGTACGAGGAAGTGTGCAGCGGGCGCACCGGTCACGCCGAGGTCGTCCTCGTCGTCTTCGACCCCGAGAAGGTCTCGTACGCCGACCTGCTGAGGGTGTTCTGGGAGTCGCACGACCCGACGCAGGGCATGCGGCAGGGCAACGACATCGGCACGCAGTACCGCTCGGCGATCTACACCGCCGACGAAGCGCAGCAGCGCGCAGCCGAGGAGTCGCGAGACGCCTTCGCGCCGGTGCTCCGCGCGGCGGGCTACGGGGACATCACCACGGAGATCGCCCCGGCGGG
>DASSKL010000101.1 GCA_035690485.1 Mycobacteriales bacterium
CACCGCAGGCATGTTGGCTTCGGCGGCGACGCCCGGGTACAGGGCCGATCCCGGCGGTGGAGGCGCCGGCACACCCAGTGGCGTGACCCCGTCTGCGCAGAAGTCACCGGACGCGACCGCAACTCGCAGGTCGCCGCCGCCCGGCATCCCGATGACATAGTCGCGCGCGTTGACGTACTCGCTAGGCGGGCAGTTGTCGGTGCCGACGATGGCCAATCCGGCGGTGTCGCCCGGTCGCAGGTCACCCGGCCAGGCCTCCTGGTCGCCGAACATGCCGCCGGATCGCACGGGGAGCGCCAGTGAGGTCCCGTTCGCTCGCACCGCGGTCACACTCGCCGGCAACCCCGAGACTGAGCAATCAGTCTTACCGATGTTCGTCACGGTGATCCGCTGCGCAGCGTTGCCCGTCGCGAACCCAACACCGCCATCTCGTCCCTGTAGCTGACCAGCCGCGCAAGCCGGGTACGCCGCCGGCGGCGGAGTCGGCGCTGCCGGCGGTGGCGGCGGGTTAGCCGGCCGGTCGACCCACGGCACGAGGCCGGAGACACCGCTGACCGCCGGCGCGCTCGACGAGTGATTGTCAGCGGTGAGAGTTGAGGCCCCTACCGCGACGGCGGCCACCACGACGCAGACGGCGCTCGTCGCGGCCAGCAGTCGTGCCCGTCGGCGACGACGCACTCGCGACACCAGTTGCTCGAACGGAGGAGCCGGCGGGAGCGGTGACCGGTCCGCTTCGCGGGTGAGAAGTTCGTGCAACTCATCCACGACCCGGCACCTCGATCCTCGGCAACGGCGACAGCGACTGCCGGGCACGACCCAGCCGGGACTTGACGGTCCCCGCCGGCAACCGCAGCACTCTGGCGACTTCCTCTACCGGCAGGTCGAGGAGGTGGTGCAGGACGACGACCTGCCGCTGCTCGGGAGGCAATGTCGCGAGGGCTCTCATCACGTCGATCCCCTCGCCCGTTGGCGGCGCGACATCTGGCGACGCCCCAGTGCGACACAGCGCCGCCAGCCGGTTGCGGGCGCGACGCCGTCGGTTGGACAGCAGCCGGAACGCGACGAGACGCAACCATGCTTCGGGGTCTTCGTAGCGGGAGACCTTGTCCCACCGAGGGAGCAGCCGCACGAACGCGTCCTGCGCCACTTCCTCCGCCTCGGCCTGATCACCGCAGACAAGGGTGAGCACCCGGACCAGCCGGGGGTAGCAAGCTGCGTAGAACTCGTGCACCAGCCCCCCTCCGGTCAGGCTCTACCAGGTAACACCCGCCAGCGGACCTACCGGTTCCCTTCGAGAGCAACCGCGAAGGGAAAAATCACCGAAGGAGTTGGCGCGCTCGCTCGACGAGAGCCGGCGGGCGAAGGACGGTCACGCGCCAGACCCGCTCCTGGTCGATGTCAGCCAGGCGGACGTGAGCCAGCTCGTTGCGGAGCCGAGGCAAGAACCTCCAGGGATCCTGTTGCGGCGGATTCGCCAGGCGAAGGTAGGCCTCGGCTTCGTTGCCGAGGGCGATCCAGAGCCGCTCGATGATCCAGCGGTAGTGGTCATCGGCGGTGAACCGTTCATGGTCGCCATCGGCGACGAGCCGCTGGATGTTGTCCAGTAGCGCGACGAGCTCGAGAAGCGCGCGCCGCTCCGGCCGGCTCGGCGCCGTCACAGCGGTTGGGCGTCGACCAGGTCTTGACTGACGTGCTCGTTGGACAGCACGCGGTCGGAGAACAGGCTCACGCGGGCTCCGAGCAACGCCTCGGCGGCGAGGTCGAAGGCCACCATGTCGAGCAGATCTCTGTCGTCGGCAACGCGCCCCACAAGCCGGCCAGGCGAGGCGAACCGCAGCTCGGAGACCCCGTGCTCGGCGGCCAGGCGCATGAGATCGTCGCGATGCGCGCGGACCTGGCGCTCGTCGACGAGCGGCAGGTCGGCCTCGGCCGACGACGTGGTCATCGTCTGAGTGTACGAGCCAGACCGGTTCAGCGCGATGTTGCACGTATGTTGCACGCCAGCCCGCTCAAAGGGCCCCACACCCGCTCTGACCTGCGAAGACGCGAGCGATCATGACCGCCTGAAAAGCGGAAGGTCGGCGGTTCGACCCCGCCCCTGCCCACCACCTTCTACCAGCGTTCTCCCGGGCCAGCGCGCTGGCCAGCCGGCTCGGGTGCTGCATGTCCCGTGTCGCGGCAGGAATACCGGGGGCAGTCTTCCTAATCCCGTCTGCGACGTTCAACTACGGCGAGTGGGACAGCGACATCAAGCGATTCCTCGTCGGCGGCCCAGACGCGGCCATCGGCCAGCGAGACCTCACGGCCGTCGTGTTCACCGACGTCGTCGGCTCGACCCAGCCTGTCCCCCGCGTCGGTGACGCCGCCTGGCGCGACACGCTCGCTTTGCTCGACGCCTTCGTCAAACGGGAGGGTGTCGTGCTTTGAGCGCGGCTTGGGTCCGGTCGGAGACCTGGAGTTTGTCAAGGATCCGGGAAACGTAATTCTGTACAGTCTTTACGCTGATGCCTAGGGCTCGCGCGATCTGAGGGTTGCCGGCACCTTCGGCGATCAGCGCGAGGACCTCGCGTTCCCGGACGGTGAGACCCTCGATGTGTACGGGCTGCCGAGCAGCGGCGGTGGCGGTAAGGGCGAGGACCTGCGCGGCAACGCCGGCACCGAAGACCGCTCCGCCAGCCGCAACGGTGCGCACGGCTGCGGTGATCTCCTCGCTGGTGGCGCCCTTGAGGACGTAGCCGCGGGCGCCAGCGCGCATCGCGGCGACCACCGTGTCGTCGTCGTCGACCATGGTGACGGCGAGGACGACCGGCGGGTCCGGCCGCGCGAGGAGATGGGTGGTGGCCTCGACACCGGACATGCTGGGCAGGTTGATGTCCATCAGCACGACGTCGACGCCTCCGGCTGCCTCGACCGCGTCGATGGCGTCGGGCCCGTCACCGGCGGTGGCGACGACCTCGATGTCGTCGAGTGAGTTGAGTAGCGCGGCGAGGCCGTCCCGAAAGATCGGGTGGTCGTCGACGACGAGCACGCGGATGGTCACGGTCGGCCCGACTGAGCCGATTCGGTCGCCGCTGGTCGCCCGGTTGAGAACAGTGGAAGTTCGGCAGTGACGGTGGTGCCGAAAGCGGAGCTCACGCGTAGACGTCCGCGCAGCTCATCGGCACGCTCGCGCATGGTCTGCAGCCCGTTCCCCGACGATGACGTGGCATTCCGTATGCCGGTGCCGTCATCGGTGACGCTTGCGCGCAGCACGCCGTCGGAAGCGTCGATGCTGACCCGGCACGTGCGCGCGTTGGCGTGCCGGATGACGTTGGTGACGGCTTCGGTGACGATGCGGAAAGCCGCGACCTCGGTGGCCGCGGACAGCGACGGGAGTTCACCGACGTGCAAGTCGACGCGCACCGCGTTGCCGGCAGCTAGCCGTTGCAGCACCTGGGTGAGCGCGCCGGTGAGACCGAGCTCGTCCAATGCGGGTGGGCGCAGCCCCTCTACCACGCGGCGGACCTCGGTGACAGTGCCGCGCAGCTCGTCGCGCAGCTCGTCGATTTCGGGGGCCGCTGGGGACGTACATCCGACTTTCGCGGCGATGAGGTCGAGCCGGAGCAGGTGACCGGCGAGCGCGGGGCCGAGCCCGTCGTGCAGGTCCCGACGGAGCCGGCGCCGCTCTTCTTCGCGGCTGAGCACTTGCTGTTCGAGTGCCCGCTGCAGGTCCAAGGTGAGCTGGTGGGCGTTCAGCACGCCGCCGAGATGCCCCGCCAGGTCGTCGAGCAGCCGACGGTCCCGGACCCGAAGCGGCGGGTCGGGGGCCCGGTAGAGCAGGGTCCCGACCGGCTGACCGAACGCCGCCAATGGCTGCTCGACCCGCCCGTCGCTGGGTGTCGTGTCGCCGGCCAGGACGTACCCGTACGCGTCGCGTATCGCCACGTCACCGAGACCCAAGCCGCGCAGCTCGTTGACAACATTGACGAGCAAACGATGGACGTCAGCGCCCGCCTCGAGTTGCTGCCCGAGCCCGGCGAGCACGTCGTAGGGCTCGTCCCATCGGCCGAAGGTGAGCCGGTTGATGCCACGCTGCAGCAGGTCGCGAAGCGGCGCGAAGGTGACCGCTACCACCGCGGCGGCGGCCCAAGCCAGCCAGCCGACGCCGCCGGCGTCGATCCGGCTGCCCAACCCTGCGATCACTACGGCGTAAAGCCCCGCGATCACCAGCGACAGAGTCACCCACACCAGGGTGCGGTTCGCCGCGGTGCGAAGGTCATACAGCCCGCGGGCGAGCACCGCGAACCCGATCGCGAACGGCAGCGGCAGCGCAACCGCACCGAACACCCAGTCGCCCACGCCCGCGACACCGAACGAGAGCGGGACGGAGAGGACCGGCAGCGCCACCGCGGCGAAGAACAGCAGCAGCTGCTGACGAGCGACAGCGTCGCCGCACCGCCACCGAGCCCGCAACCCGACGATGATGCCGCCGACCGCCACCAGGCTGAGCGGTACATGGCCGAGCAGCCCGATTCCGCTGATCACATCCCACGGCCGGGGTGGGGCGATCGGGTTGCGCCAGGCGCCATAGCCGCTGAGATCCGCCTGCTTATCGGTGGTCGCATCGAGCACCGACGCCACCATGATCACGATCAGCACCAGCTTGAGCCACCGCACCCGCGGCTCGGCCAACCGCCCGTCCGGAAAGTACGCCGGCACCACCAGCGTGACTAGGTACCAGCCAACCGACCGCACCGCCGCCCCGGCGACCGCGAACGCCGACGAGGCGGGAACACTGCCCGGCGCAATCACGATGCCGTGATAGGAGAGGTCGACGCCCGCGCTGCCTAAGGCCCAAGCGGCCCCGGCCGCGAGCATCAGCCAGCCCACCCGATTACCCGGGCGCGCTCCCGCCACCACCGCCCCGACGAGCGCGAACGCGACCACCACCGCCGCGTTGAAGCCGGCCGTGACCACCGCCCGGTGGTCGCTGACTGCGACCGACAGCGAGCCGCTGATCCCGAGCAGCGTGACGGTGACGGCCGCGGCGATCACCGCGACCGTCACCGTGCCACGCGACGGCGCCCTCATCCTGGCCATGCTCCCGCGTCAGGGGCTGACCGGCAGTCGAATCACGCCGGAGTGCCCACTGCGACAGCACTCGGCGCCGGAGCCGCCCGGCGGGTGCGTCGCAGGGCCAACACCCCGAACCCGACCAGCCACAGGTACCACAGCATCATCTGCGGCGCACCGCTCCGTGCCGCCAACACCGCAGTCAAGCACGCCACCCCGACCACGTAGCCGATCACGGTGAACCAGCGGGGTAGCAGACGGCTTACCTGACCAGCGGCGGACGAGGCCAGCACAAAAACCCCGGCGGCGGCGCCTGACAACGAGAACCCGAAGTTGCCGATCGCGGCCACCGGAGTGATCGCGTCCACGGACACGCCATGATGGCCGTTGTAGAGCGCTGCCGCGGTCGCCGCGCCAGTCGCGATCACGATCGCGACGTAGGTCACCGCCGCGCCCGCCATGCACGACGCCAGCCAACTGGCCACGACGCCGTCACCGCGCAGCAGTTGCGCCATCAGCGAACCGCCGACGAGGAAGACCAGCACCGCGACAAGCTCGCCGTACGCGCCGGCGAATCCCGTCGTCATCGACGACGCCACCAGCGCCTTCGCTACCTTGCTCGGCGACTCACCGAGACCCGTCACCACCGACGTGTACGCCGGCGACACCGCGAACGTGACCACCACGTAGGCGATCGACAACCACCCAGCGGTCAGCCACAGCCGCCGCTGCACCGTCTCGTTCACAGCCGGCGTCGTCATGACAGGCAGGTCAGTATCGAACCGTGGCTAGCCGCCATCGAACTGCTGAACTCACCGACCGCACCCGGACCGTCGCTCGTCGCGTGCTCTGACTCCGAGGGCCCGATCTCCCCATGCAGAATGGCGTCCGGCCACCCCTCGCCCGTCACCCCGTAATGCGCGCCGAAGTCGTACGCCGACCCCATGCACGACGCGTTCGAGTTGGTGAAGCCAGGCGCCTGGTAGAACTGGCCAGTCGCCAACGCGGGCCCGGCCGCCACCGCGGTGACGCCGCCGGCCACCGTGACCACCAGCGCCGCCCGACACACGATCCACCTCATCTGCTGCTCCCCTCCACTTGGGACGTACGAAACAGCAGCAGACTGCGAGCAGCGCGTTCCCACCGGCTAGAGCAACCCTCCCATCGCAGTACGGAAAATCTCCCAGCGCGAGCGGGAGCGGCCGCACGTTGTGCGATCGGCGGCGGCCTCCGCTCGCCACTATGGGCGCGATCGGTAGTGACCCATTCGCGCCCCGACCGGCAAAGGCCTGGACGACCGTAACCGGCGTTCTGGATCGCACCGAGCCGGACACCGACCGCTCCGCAAGAGCCGCTAGTGTCTCTTTCTCCGGCGCATAGTCATGCGGTTTTCCGGTTGCGTATCCAGGGATCGGGACGCGGGATCTTTCACACCCATGCCGAGATGAGGACGTACGCAATCGCCGTTGCGGACCCGTCGTGATACGCGCGTCCGACGTCCTGAAGCGGGCATCACTTGGACGGGGTCACGCCGCGGGCGCGTGGCGCGTACCGAAAGGGCGCGGAAGGCCGGACTTCGACCGGGAGGCTCTCAGCGTCGTTGAACCCGGGAGGAGCTGGAGACCCCATCTGTGAGTGGGAGGTCGCGTTGGGTGATCG
>DASSKL010000102.1 GCA_035690485.1 Mycobacteriales bacterium
GAGCAACCCCAACTGCCCTTCGGGCGCGACGGGTACAGGTGCAGGCGGCACAGGTGTGGCCGGAAACAACAACGGCAACAACGGGGGCGGCGGGAACAACACGAACAACCCGCCCGGCAACAACGGCACGGTGAAGATTCACGACGTCGGCGCGAACGCCGCCACCGACCCCGATCCGCGCAATCAACCCCACGTCGGCTGCACGTTCGTGACCGACTACTTCGGCTTCGACGCGAACCAGCCGCTCAGCGCTGCCTTCGTCGCACAGCCGCCGTCCGGTCACGGCGAGGACCTCAACGCCCCGAACGGCAACGTCATCACCCTGGTGGGGTCGAGCGTGAATCCGGTCACCACGGACGCGGACGGCAACGGCAACTCGGGTAGCTTCCAGGATGCGACGCAGACCTGGAGTTTCGACGCCGACAAGGCGCAGACCCTGGGCCTGACGTACCAGCCGCAGCAGGGCTACCACGTCCAGTTGACCGTCACGACGGGCCAGCCCGGCCCGAACGGCGTCAAGCACAAGGTGTTCTGGGTGAACTGCAACCAGAGCAGCACACCGGGCGGGACGACATCAACGCCCAGCGGTGTCCAGGTCTGCAAGGCGACCATCTCTGGCCTCCCGGTGGGCGCTGCGGCGCCGAGTTTCCGCTTCAACGTCACGGGCGCCACACCGAACAGCGTGCGGGTAACCGCCGGAGGCCCATGCGTTCCGCTGACCCCGAACGCCAAGGCAACGACAGTGACGGTCACCGAAGTGCCGGCCAACGGTTACACGCTGCAGGCCATCTCGGTAAACCCGTCGACTGCCGGCTCGGGGGACGTCAAGACTGGGACCGCCACCGTTGACGTCACCAACCCGAGCGGCAGCGTTCCGACCGTCACGGTGACCTTCACCAATGCAGTCGCCACGGTCGGATCCGTCACTCCTCCCGGCGGGGGCGGTACACCTCCGGGTGGCGGTAACACGCCTGGAGGCACCACGACGCCGCCGGTCGTGACACCGCCGGTAGTCACTCCGCCGGTCGTCCACCCGCAGACGCCCCCTCCGTCGGGCACGCAGGTCAGCCCGGTGAAGGTCGTCACCAGCACGCCGAGCACTCAGGTGCTCGGGGAGAAGTTCACTCGCTCGGCGACTCCGCAGGTCGCGGCCACCCAGGCCACCACCCTGCCGTTCACCGGGGCGAGCCACACCGGTGCGCTCCTCACCTCCGGGCTGGGCGCGCTTCTCGGTGGCGGACTCCTCATGGTCGCCGGACGGAAGCGGCGTACGGCGTAGCAACGAACGCAGATCACCACTCCAGAACGGGCGTCGCGCCGCCAGCGCGACGCCCGTTCCGCGTCTCCGAGGCCGGTGGTTGTATGGCGCCCATGCAGACAGCCACCGTCAACGTTGCCACCACCCAGGGGCGGATGCCGCTCTACGACGTCCGTCCCGACGGCCAGGCCAAGGGCGCCATCGTCGTTATCCAGGAGGCGTTCGGCGTCAACGACCACATCGAGGACGTGACCCGCCGTTTTGGCGCGGAGGGCTACCGAGCGGTGGCGCCGCATCTCTACTACCGCACCGGCGACGGCGTGATCGCCTACGGCAACTTCCAGGAGGTCATGCCGCACGCGGGCGCGCTGACCTACAACGGGCTGCTCGACGACCTTGATGCGTCGCTCGGCTACCTCGAGGACGCCGGCTTCGTCGCCAAGCAGATCGGCGTCGTGGGCTTCTGCATGGGCGGCACCATCACGCTTTTCGCCGCTGCTCGGCTACCGATCGGTGCCGGCGTGAGCTTCTACGGCGGCGGCGTCGCCGAAGGGCGGTTCGGCATGCCGGCCGGTGTCGACCTGGCGCGGGACCTGCAGGCTCCGTGGCTCGGCCTCTACGGAGACCTCGACCAGTCGATCCCGGTCGAGGACGTCGAGCGGCTGCGGGAGGTCGCGGCCGGCGCGTCCGTACCGACCGAGGTCGTCCGCTACCCCGATGCCGGTCACGGCTTCCACTGCGACCAGCGGCCGGACTACCACGCGAGCGCGGCGCGCGACGCCTGGTCCCGGGCGCTGGCTTGGTTCGGCAAGCACCTCGGCTGAACGTCGGACCAAGTCCGCCCCAAGCCCCGCAGGGGTGACTAGAGTCACAAACCGGGCACATCCGTGCGTAACCCGTGGGGGTTGGCGCTCGTTGGGCTCCGTGACCGCACCTCGAAACCCCCGGGAGCAACGGTGAGAGCTTGGCGCAGTGTGACTGCGGTGGCGGGCGCGATGACGCTCGCCGCGTCGGCCTACGCGGCGGTGCCGGCCACGGCCGCGACGACGGTGCCGACGATCCACCCCGGCGTGCAGACGATGACCAACGGCGCGCAGTGCACCGCCAACTTCGTCTACACCGACGGAAGCACCACCTACCTCGGCCAGGCCGCCCACTGCTCCGGCACCGGCGGCAACACCGCGACCGACGGCTGCACGTCGGGCTCGCTCCCGCTCGGCACGAAGGTCGACGTCCTCGCCGACGACGGGACGACCGTGACCGGCACGATGGTCTACAACTCGTGGCTGGCCATGCAGAAGGTCGGCGCGAACGACGCGAACGACGCGAACGCCTGCGCCTACAACGACCTGGCGCTGATCGCGATCCCGAGTGCCGACGCGGCGAAGGTCAGCCCGACGGTTCCGTTCTTCGGTGGCCCCACCGGCCTGGCGACGACCGGCACCCAGCAGGGCGACATGGTCTACAGCTACGGCAACTCCGAGCTCCGCCTCGGCCTGACTCAGCTCTCGCCCAAGGAGGGCATCAGCCTGGGCGACTCGGCCGGCGGCTGGACGCACCAGGTCTACACGATGACGCCGGGCATCCCGGGTGACTCGGGCAGCGGGTTCCTGACCGCTGACGGCAAGGCGCTCGGCGTGCTCAGCACGGTCGAGGTCGCGCCGGTACCCGGCAGCAACAACGTTGGCGACCTCTCCCACGAGCTGACCTGGCTCAACGGTCACCTCGGCCAGCTGCAGGGCAGCAACGGGTCGCCGGTCCACCTCGTGACCAGCTCGACGCCGTTCACGCCAGGCATCCTGGGCGTGGGCGGGCTGTAGGCCGAGTCCTCGTTCGACACGAGAGCAGGGACCGTCCCGCCGGGGCGGTCCCTGCTCTTCGTCTGCGCCGATGCGCGGCTCTAGCCCTTTTCGCCGTTCGCCGGCGGTGCGGCCGCGCCGTCGGCCGACAGGAGCCGTTCGAGGGCGGGGCCGGTGATCCGCCGGAACTTGCGGCGTGGCCGGTTGCGGTCGAGAACGGCCACCTCGAGCTGCGACGAGGTCAAGCTCCGGGTGTCGTCAGCGGCATCGAGCGCCTCGACCGCCGCGCGTAGGGCGCCGGCGAGCGGCATGTCGTCGTGGTGCGTCTCCCGCAGCCGGGTCGAGATCGTGTCGGCCTGACCGCCCATGACGACGAAGCCCTGCTCGTCGGCGACGGAGCCGTCGTAGGTCAACCGGTACATCTGGTCGTCGGCGCGGCTCTCCCCCACCTCCGCCACGACGATCTCGACCTCGTAGGGCTTGTTGGTCTCGGTGAATATCGTGCCGAGGGTCTGGGCGTAGGCGTTGGCGAGGCTGCGCCCGGTCACGTCACGGCGGTCGTAGGAGTAGCCGCGCATGTCGGCCAGGCGCACCCCGGCGACGCGTAGGTTCTCGAACTCGTTGTACTTGCCGACCGCGGCGAAGCCGATGCGGTCGTAGATCTCGCTGACCTTGTGCAGCGCGCTCGACGGGTTCTCGGCGACGAAGAGGATGCCGTCCTCGTAGGCGAGGGCGAGGACGCTGCGGCCGCGCGCGATGCCCTTGCGGGCGTAGTCGGCCTTGTCCTTCATCGCCTGTTCGGGCGAGACGTAGAACGGCATCGTCACGGGCGGCGCTCCTCGCGGCGGTCGGAGGGGTGTGGGGGGCTCAGGTGGTGCGCAGCGGCGCGGGCACGCCGCCCGGGTTTGTCATCCGCTCGTCGACGACGGTGTGTACGACGGAGGCCACGTCGTCCTCGCCGAGACGGCGGAAACCTTCGTCGGTGACCGACGCGACGACCGGGAAGATGCGTCGGGTCAGGTCGGGACCGCCGGTGGCGGAGTCGTCGTCGGCGGCATCGTAGAGCGCGTTGACGCAGGCGAGCACCGCGTCGTCCTCGGTGAAGTCGTCGCGGAACGTCTTCTTCAGCGCGCCGCGGGCGAACAGGCTGCCCGAGCCGACCGAGTGGAACGAATGCTCCTCGTAACGGCCGCCGGTCACGTCGTAGGAGAAGATGCGCCCGGCCTTCGTCGGGTCGTCGACCTCGTGGTCGTAACCCGCGAAGAGCGGCACGACGGCGAGGCCCTGCATGGCCATCGGCAGGTTGCCGCGGACGAGCATCGACAGCCGGTTGGCCTTGCCGTCCATCGACAGCGTCGTGCCCTCGATCTTTTCGTAGTGCTCGAGCTCGACCTGGAACAGACGCACCAGCTCGACCGCCACACCCGCGGTGCCGGCGATGCCGACGCAGGAGAACTCGTCGGCCTGGAAGACCTTCTCGATGTCGCGCTGGGCGATGACGTTGCCCATCGTCGCCCGCCGGTCGCCGGCCATGACCACACCACCGCGGTGGGTCACGGCCACGATCGTGGTGCCGTGCGGGACCTCGAGCGGTGGGTGCCCGTCAGCCATGAGGCGCCGCCCAGGAAGGAGGTCGGGTGCGTGCGCGGAGAGGAACTCGGCGAAGGAGCTCACGCCCGGCGTGAGGAACGCGGTCGGGAGACGCCCGGCGCCACCGTGATCTAGCGACACCTGGGTCCTCCGAGATAGTTGACAGCGGCGAGCAGAAGATCGATGCGGAATCCAAGACTTCTATTTCATTCTCCGCCTTTCTGTACATAGCTCTTGACAAAGTCCTCCGCATTCTCCTCGAGCACGGAATCGATTTCGTCGAGCATGTCGTCGACATCTTCGCTGAGCTTTTCGTGCCTTTCCTGGACGTCGCTCGACGGTGCCGCCTCGACGGCGGCTTCGTCGGCCTCGTCCGAGCGCCGGGTCTGGCGCTGCTGTCCGCCGCTGTCGGTGGTAGCCATCGGTCCCTCCGCAGGTGTCGTCGGAAACATCCCGCATCGCCGACCCTATCCCCGACCCATGACGTTCCGAGGCACGCGCTGCTGTCCGCGCACCGCCGGTTGACACGGGAGAAGGCGAACGAAGACGCGGAAACGCGCGCCCCTCGGACGTCAGCGGCCGAGCGCGTCCACCAACTCGGCCGCGGTGTCGCAGCGGTCGAGCAGGTCGCCCACGTGCGCGCGGGTACCGCGCAAGGGCTCCAGGGTCGGCACCCGTTGGAGGGACTCCCGGCCGACGTCGAAGATGACCGAGTCCCAGGAGGCGGCCGCCACCGAGGCGGCGTACTTGTCGAGGCAGCGGCCACGGAAGTAGGCCCGGGTGTCCTCGGGCGGCTCGGTGACGGCGCGGCGTACGGCGTCCTCGTCGACGAGACGCTGCATCCGCCCCCGCGCGACGAGCCGGTTGTAGAGACCTTTGCCGGGGCGTACGTCGGAGTACTGCAGGTCGACGAGCGCGAGCTTGTGCGCCCCCCAGTCGAGACCCTCGCGGTCGCGGTAGCCCTGCAGCAGCGACAGCTTCGCCACCCAGTCGAGCTCACCGGCGAGCGACATCGGGTCGTCGACGAGGCGGTCGAGGGTCGCCTCCCAGCGGTGCAACACGTCGAGCGTCTGCTCGTCGGCGTCGACGCCGTAGCGGTCTTCGACGTACTTGCGAGCCTGCTCCAGGTACGCCATCTGCAGCTCGACGCCGGTCATCCGGCGGCCGTCGCGCAGGACCGCCTGGTGGGACAGCGTGTGGTCGTGCGAGATCGCCCGCAACGCGGCCACCGGTGTCTCCACGGTGAAGTCCATCGCGTTGTCGGAGAGCCACCGGTCCTCGATCATGGCGAGGACGAGCGCGGTGGTGCCGACCTTGAGATAGGTCGAGACCTCGCTCATGTTGGCGTCGCCGATGATCACGTGCAGCCGGCGGTACTTTTCCGGGTCGGCGTGCGGCTCGTCCCGGGTGTTGATGATCGGCCGCTTCAACGTCGTCTCCAGGCCGACCTCGACCTCGAAGAAGTCGGCCCGCTGGGAGATCTGGAAGCCCTGCCCCCGCCCATCGGCCCCGATCCCGATGCGCCCGGCGCCGCACACGACCTGCCGGGAGACGAAGAACGGCGTCAGGTGCCGGACGATGTCGGCAAACGGCGTCGCCCGGGCCATCAGGTAGTTCTCGTGGCAGCCGTACGACGCGCCCTTGTTGTCGGTGTTGTTCTTGTAGAGCTGGATGGGCGAGGCGCCGGGGATCTGGCCGGCCAGTTCGGCGGCCGCGAGCATGACCCGCTCCCCCGCCTTGTCCCAGAGCACGACGTCGAGCGGGTTGGTGCACTCCGGAGTGGAGTACTCGGGGTGCGCGTGGTCGACGTAGAAGCGCGCGCCGTTGGTCAGGATGACGTTGGCGAGGCCCAGCTCCTCGTCGGACAGCGGCTCGACACTCTCGCGCATGCTGCCCGCCATCTCGAACCCACGAGCGTCGCGCAGCGGGGACTCCTCCTCGAAGTCCCACCGCGGTCGGCGGTCGGCGGTGCGGGTGGTCGCGGCGAGGTAGGCGTTGACGATCTGGCTCGACGCCATCATGTGGTTCGCGCCGGCGACCGCGGGCACCGCGATGCCGTACTCGGTCTCCGTGCCCATGACCCGCCGGACCGTCATGGGTTCAGCGTAGGCGTCGCGCTCAGAGGTACTGGCCCGTGTTGGCCACGGTGTCGATGGAACGGCCGGTGTCGGTGCCCTTGCCGGAGACCAGCGTGCGGATGTAGACGATCCGCTCGCCCTTCTTGCCCGAGATCCGCGCCCAGTCGTCGGGGTTGGTGGTGTTGGGCAGGTCTTCGTTCTCCTTGAACTCGTCGATGCAGGCGGCGAGCAGGTGGGCGACCCGGATGCCCTTCTGATTCGTGTCGAGGTAGTCCTTGATCGCCATCTTCTTGGCCCGCGCCACGATGTTCTCGATCATGGCGCCGGAGTTGAAGTCCTTGAAGTAGAGGACTTCCTTGTCACCGTTGGCGTAGGTCACCTCGAGGAAGCGGTTGTCCTCGGTCTCGGTGTACATCCGCTCGACGACGGTCTGGATCATCGCCTGCACGCACGCGTCGGCGCTGCCGCCGTGCTCGGCGAGGTCGTCGGGGTGCAACGGCAGCGACTCGGTGAGGTACTTCGAGAAGATGTCGCGCGCGGCCTCCGCGTCGGGCCGGGCGATCTTGATCTTCACGTCGAGGCGCCCGGGGCGCAGGATCGCGGGGTCGATCATGTCCTCGCGGTTGGACGCGCCGATGACGATGACGTTCTCGAGCCCCTCGACGCCGTCGATCTCCGAGAGCAGCTGGGGCACGATCGTGTTCTCGACGTCGGAGGACACGCCGCTGCCGCGGGTGCGGAAGATCGAGTCCATCTCGTCGAAGAAGACGATGACCGGCGTGCCCTCGCTCGCCTTCTCGCGAGCCCGCTGGAACACCAGCCGGATGTGGCGCTCGGTCTCCCCGACGTACTTGTTGAGCAGCTCCGGGCCCTTGATGTTGAGGAAGAACGACCGCCCCTCCGGCTTGCCGGTGACCTTCGCCACCTGCTTGGCGAGCGAGTTGGCGACGGCCTTGGCGATCAGCGTCTTGCCGCAACCGGGTGGGCCGTAGAGCAGCACGCCCTTGGGCGGCTTGAGCTGGTGCTCGGAGAACAGGTCCTTGTGCAGGTAGGGCAGCTCGACCGCGTCGCGGATCTGCTCGATCTGGTCGCGCAGGCCACCGATCGACGCGTAGTCGATGTCGGGCACCTCTTCGAGGACGAGCTCCTCGACCTCGGACTTCGGGATCCGCTCGTAGGCGTAGCCGGAACGCGGCTCGACGAGCAGGGAGTCGCCGGCACGGATCGGCTGGTCGACGAGGGAGTCGGCCAGCATGACGACGCGCTCCTCGTCCGCATGGCCGATGACGAGTGCGCGGTCGCCGCCCTCGAGCAGCTCCTTGAGCAGCACGACGTCTCCCTGCCGCTCGAACTCACGGGCGAGCACCACGTTGAGCGCCTCGTTGAGCATGACCTCCTGGCCCTTGCGCAGCGAGGTCACCTCGATGTCGGGGCTGACGTTGACCCGCAGCTTGCGGCCGCCGGTGAAGACGTCGACGGTGCCGTCGTCCTGGGCGGCCAGGAACGTGCCGTAACCGCTCGGTGGCTGGGCGAGCCGGTCGACCTCCTCCTTGAGCGCGACGATCTGCTCGCGTGCTTCTTTCAGGGTGGAGACGAGACGCTCGTTCTGACCGACGACGCCGGAGAGGTTTGCCTGCGCGTCGGCGAGCCGGCTCTCGAGGGCCCGGACCTGGCGTGGGGACTCGGCGAGCTTGCGGCGCAGCAGCGCGACCTCCTCCTCGAGGAAGGCGAGCTGCGTCGAGAGGTCGTGGACCTCTTTCTCGTAGCGCGCCGCGCGCTCTTCAGCGTCGTCGCGAGGCATGGGCCCTCACCTCCTCCGGCGTACCGGCTAGGAAGTCACCCTACCGTCGGCGCCACGGACGTGGACGCCTGTTGCAAGGCTCGACACTGCTCCATGTCCCTCCGATACGGCGGGATCAACACGCAGGTTGTCGTCAACATCGATCCGACTCTGGAGTGCCCGTTGCCGGCTGTGCTCCCTTGGCGGGCCGGCGGCGGCGCGGCGGGGGCTCGACGCCCGGCGCCAGCCGGCGGGCGGTGACGAGGAACCCGGTGTGCCCGATCATGCGGTGCTCGGGGCGTACGGCGAGTCCTTCGACGTGCCAACCGCGCACGAGCGACTCCCAGGCCGTGGGCTCGGTGAACGCGCCGTGGCCACGCAGGGTCTCGACGGTGCGCGACAGCTGGGTGGTGGTGGCGACGTACGCCGTGACGACGCCGCCCGGCGCGAGCACGCCGGCCACGGCGTCGACGACCTCCCACGGCGCGAGCATGTCGAGCACGACCCGGTCGGCCGGCTCGGCGAGGGGCTCGGCCGCGAGGCTCTCGACCAGGTCGCCGACGGTCAGGGTCCACGCCGGGTGCGGTCCGGCGAAGAACCGCTCGACGTTGGCCCGGGCGACCTCCGCGAAGTCGGCGCGGCGCTCGTAGGACCAGACCCGCCCGGAGTCGCCGACGGCCCGCAGCAGCGCGCAGGACAGCGCGCCCGAGCCGGCCCCGGCCTCGACCACCCGCGCCCCTGGGAAGACGTCACCGAGGTGAACCACCTGGGCGGCGTCCTTGGGGTAGACCACCGCGGCTCCCCGCGGCATCCCGAGGGTGAAGTCGGCGAGCAGCGGCCGCAGCGCGAGGTACGCCGCGCTGCCCGAGGTCTTCACGACGACCCCTTCCGGTCCACCGATCAGGTCGTCGTGCGCGATCGACCCGCGATGGGTGTGGAACTCCTTGCCGGACTCGAGCACGAACGAGTGGTGCCGGCCCTTCGCGTCGGTGAGCTGCACGGTGTCACCGGCCGCGAACGGTCCGCGCCGGCCTCGTGCGCCGGCAGGCTCGTGCCGGCTCACCGGGCGGCGACCCCGCTGCGCAGGGCGGTGGCCAGATCCGCCTGCACGAGCACCCCCGCGACCTCGCCGCGGTCCCCGACGACGACGTACTCGCCGGCCGGGGCCTGCTTGATCGCGTCGACCAGCGCCTCGCCCTCGAGGTCGAGCGGCAGCCGCATGCCGGCATCGAGCGTGTGGGTCACCGAGGCGACCGGGACCCAGGGCCGCCGCTCGACGGGTACGGCGAGGACGGCGGCCTCCGACACGACCCCCTCGGGGGCGCCGTCGCGGTCGACGGTGATCAGCGCGCGCGCGCCGGCCTCACGGGCCCGCCGCAGGGCCTCTGCCAGCGGCAGGTCCGGGGCGACCTGCGTCGCCGGGCGCAGCAGCTCACGCACCCGGAGCAGGGGCAGCGTCGCGGTGACCTGGGTGTGCACCAGCGACTGCGTGGCGCCGGTCCAGATGAACAGCGCGAGCAGCCAGAGGTAGATGAGCGAGCCCGCGGCCTGCTGGCCGCCGGAGATCTGCCCCGCGGCGACCGGCGCGAGGGCCATGACGACCGCCAGGCCTCGGCCGAAGTTCGCGGCGGCGCGGGTCCCTCTGACCTTGTCGCCGGACAGCCGCCACAGCGCCGCTCGCAGGACCCGCCCACCGTCGAGCGGCAGGCCCGGCAGCAGGTTGAAGACGGCGACGATCGCGTTGGCGAAGGCGAACTCGTAGGCGATCGCCCAGCCGACGGTGTTCTTCTCCAGCGCGGGCACGACGGCGGCGCCGACCCCGGCCAGGAAGATTGACGTCAGCGGGCCCGCGACCGCGACGAGGTACTCCCGGCCGGCCGTCTGCGGCTCCCGGGTGATCTCGGAGACCCCTCCGAGCAGTTGCAACACGATCCGGCGCACCGGCAGGCCGAGCGCTTTGGCGACCACCGAGTGGCTGATCTCGTGGATCAGCACCGAGCCGTAGAGCAGCAAGGCGAAGACCAGCGCCACGGCGTACTGCCACGCCCCGAGTCCGCCGACCCGGTCGTTGACGATGGGCCCGAACTGCCAGGTGATGAATGCGGCGACGAGGAACCAGGACGGCGCGAAGTAGATGGGGATGCCGAAGATGCGGCCGGCCGACAGCCCGTTGACCAGCCAGCCGGGGGGCTGGCGGCGGGGCTGCTCCTGGCTCACCTCTCCGATGCTACGGCGCGGAAGCGATCATGGGCGCCGATGGAAATCGCGACACTTTTCCCCATCGAGCCCGCTCGGCCGGAAACTGTCGGCGAGCTGCCGTACGGTCCCGTTGTGACCGCGCTCGAGACCGATCCGCCAGGCGTCGTCGACGTCATCGGCTCACTGTCACCTTCACGGGCCGGCGACTTCATGACCTGCCCGTTGCTCTACCGCTTCCGGGTCATCGACCGGTTGCCCGAGCGGCCGAGTCGCGAGGCCACCCGCGGCACGATGGTCCACTCGGTGCTCGAGCGGTTGTTCGACCTGCCGGCGCCACTGCGCACACCCGCGGCGGCGGCCGACCTGCTGCGGCCGGCGTGGGAGGAGATGGTCGCGGCCGAGCCCGAGCTGGCCGAGATGTTCGACGGCGACGACGACCTCGGCCAGTGGCTCGTCTCGGCGCAGAGCCTGCTCGACGGCTACTTCACCCTCGAGGACCCGCGCCGCCTCGACCCGGCCGAGCGCGAGCAGCTGGTCGAGGTGGTGCTCGACTCCGGGCTGCGCCTGCGCGGGTTCGTCGACCGGCTCGACCGGGCGCCGACCGGCGAGGTGCGGGTCGTCGACTACAAGACCGGCAAGGCGCCCGGTGAGGCCTTCGAGGCCAAGGCGCTCTTCCAGATGAAGTTCTACGCGCTGGTGCTGTGGCGATCGACGGGTGAGATCCCCCGCCTGCTGCAGCTCATCTACCTGGGCGACCGCGAGGTGCTGCGCTACGCACCCGACGAGCGCGACCTGGTGGCCACCGAGCGCAAGGTCGAGGCGTTGTGGGCCGCGATCAGCAAGGCGATGGAGACCGGCGACTGGCGCGAGCGACCGAGCCGCCTCTGCGACTGGTGCGACCACAAGGCCTTCTGCCCCGCGTTCGGCGGCACGCCACCGCCACTGCCGCCGCCGTCTGCCACCCCGACGGACATCCCAGCCACCGCCGCGGAGGCGTGACGTTCGTCCCGTCGATTCGGCCCGAAATCCCACGTCGAGCCGGTCAGGTTGGCCTAGCCTGGGGCGCACTCACCCCCGCACTTCTGCATGGAGTTGACTCGTGCCTGCCACGGCCCAGCCGGCTCAGCCTGCCTCAGACGGCGCCGTCCGACCCGGCGGCGCCGCCGCCCGCGCCCGGGACCTGACCAAGGTCTACGGCGAGGGCCTCACCCGCGTCGTCGCCCTCGACGACGTGACCGTGGAGTTCGCCTCCGGCCAGCTCACCGCGATCATGGGGCCGTCCGGCTCCGGCAAGTCCACGCTGATGCACTGCCTGGCTGGGCTCGACACGCCGACCAGCGGGCAGGTCTTCGTCGGTGACGCGGAGCTGTCCGCGCTCGACGACAAGCGGCTCACCGAGCTGCGGCGCGACCGCATCGGGTTCGTCTTCCAGGCCTTCAACCTGGTACCAACGCTCACCGCGCTGGAGAACATCACGCTGCCGCTCGACCTCGCCGGTCGCAAGCCGGACCAGGCGTGGCTCGACCGGGTCGTCGACACCGTCGGTCTGCGCGACCGGCTCGACCACCGGCCGAGCGAGCTGTCCGGCGGCCAGCAGCAACGGGTCGCCTGTGCCCGGGCGCTGGCCAGCCGGCCCGACGTCGTCTTCGCCGACGAACCGACCGGCAACCTCGACTCGCGCTCCAGCGGCGAGGTGCTCGCGTTCCTTCGCGCGTCGGTCGACGAGATGGGCCAGACGATCATCATCGTGACGCACGACCCGGCCGCCGCGGCCTACGCCGACCGCGCGCTGTTCCTGGCCGACGGGCGGATCGTCGACGAGATGGCCGACCCGACGGCCGAGCGGGTGCTCGACCAGATGAAGAGCTTTGACGTTGCGGCTCCGCAGAAGCAAGGCTGACCCTTGCTCCACGTGAGCCTGCGCAACCTGTTGGCGCACAAGCTGCGCCTGGTCATGTCGGGTATCGCGATCGTTCTCGGGGTCGCCTTCGTCGCCGGCACCCTGATCTTCACCGACACGCTCGGCAAGACGTTCAAGGACCTGTTCGCGGCAACCTCCGCCGACGTCACCGTGACGAAGCAACCGGCGTTCGACTCGGGCCTGTTCGGGGACAGCGGCGGAAGCAGCGCGCTCGACGTGCCCGCCGACCTGGCGGCGGCGATCGGCAAGCTGCCGGGCGTCGCGGCCGCCCACGGCTACATCCAGAGCGACGGCGTCTACGTGCTCGACCGGGCCGGCAAGGTGGTCCAGACCGGCGGAGCCCCCGGCGTCGGCATCGACTGGGACCCCAACGAGAAGCTGTCCGCCCTGCACCTGCTCGACGGCTCCGCCCCGGACGCCCCCGGAGAGATCGCACTCGACACGAAGACGGTCGACAAGACCGGCTACCACGTCGGCGACCGGATCCGGGTGCTCACCCCGGCCGGTGCGGTCGACGCCCGGTTGACCGGGGTGTTCCGGTTCGGCAACACCGGCGGTCTGGCCGGTGCCTCGCTGACCGCGTTCGACGCCCCACAGGCGCGGCAGCTGTTCGGCAATCCCGGCCGGGTCAGCGGCGTCAGCGTGCTCACCGACAGCGGCGTGAGCCAGCAGACCGTGAAGCACCGCATCGTCGAGGCGATCGGACCCGGCTACAAGGTCGAGACCAAGGACGAGCGCGCGACATCGGCCGCCGACGACATCGGCAAGGGCCTGAAGTTCGTCAACATCTTCCTCCTTGTCTTCGCCGGCATCGCGCTGTTCGTCGGCTCGTTCATCATCCTCAACACGTTCTCGATGCTGGTCGCCCAGCGCACCCGCGAGCTGGCGCTGCTGCGAGCCCTCGGAGCCAGCCGGTCGCAGGTGACCCGTTCCGTGCTCTACGAGGCGCTCGCGCTGGGGCTGGTGGGCTCGACGGTCGGCCTCGCCGTCGGCTTCGGCATCGCAACCGGACTGCGCGGCATCTTCGGGAGGTTCGGCCTCACCCTCGACGGTGGCCTCGTGCTCGAGCCGCGCACCGTCCTCTGGGCCTACGTCGTCGGCGTCGTCGTCACGAGCCTGGCGGCCTACCTCCCGGCGCGTCGCGCCGCCAAGGTGCCGCCGGTCGTCGCGATGCGGGCCGACGCGCCGCTCGCCGAACGCTCCCTGCGCCGGCGCACGATCATCGGGGCGGCCCTGCTCGCCGTCTCCGTGCTGGCGATCGTCGGCGGCCTGACCTCCGCCGACTCCAACGCCGGCCAGGCCGCCGGCTTCGTCGGGCTCGGCTCGATGCTGCTCGTCGTTGCGGGCATCGTCCTCAGCCCCGTGCTGTCGCGTCCGTTCATCCGCGTGGTCGGTCGGGCGCTCCCCCGGTTGTTCGGCCGGCCGGGGTCGCTGGCCCGCGAGAACGCTCTGCGCAACCCGCGGCGCACCGCGGCCACCGCCAGCGCACTGATGATCGGGCTCGCCCTGGTGACGGCGTTCTCGGTGCTCGGTGCGTCGGCCAACTCCTCGGTCGACGCGCTGATCAACGAGTCGGTGGGCGCCGACTTCATCGTGTCCAGCCAGACCCAGCAGCCGTTCACCGCGGAGATCGCCCAACGCGTCGCCAAGGTCGACGGCGTCGCCTCGGTCACCCGCGAACGCTTCGGCCAGGCGGAGATCGACGGCAAGAAGACGTTCTTCGCCGCCGTCGATCCCGGCTCGCTCGACCAGTCGCTCAAGCTGGACTACCAGTCCGGCTCGACCGCCGGTCTCACCGGCGACGGCCTGCTGGTCGACAAGGTGACCGCGCAGGCACGCGGCTGGAAGGTCGGCACCCAGGTGCCCGTGCTCTTCGAGAGCGGCGACAGGCGCACGCTGACGGTCGGCGGGATCTACGCGGCCAACCAGGTCGTCGGCCAGTACGTCCTGCCGCTCGACACGTTCGTCGCCACCGGGGGCACCACGCAGGACCGCTTCGTCTACGTCGACGTGCGTCCGGGAGCCGACGCGGCCGCGGTGCGGTCGGGGCTCGACAACGCCCTCGCGGGCTACCCGGTGGTCACGCTCAAGGACCAGACCGAGTTCAAGTCCGAGCAGAAGGCTCAGGTCAACCAGCTGCTGCTGATCGTCAACGCGCTGCTCGTGCTGTCGATCCTCATCGCGGTCCTCGGCATCGTGAACACCCTCGCGATGTCGGTGGTCGAGCGCACCCGCGAGATCGGGCTGCTGCGCGCCGTCGGGATGTCCCGCAGGCAGCTGCGCCGGATGGTGCGGTTGGAGTCGGTGGTCATCTCCGTCTACGGCGCACTTCTCGGCGTCGTGCTCGGGCTGGTGTTCGGGGTGTCGCTCGTCGGCACGCTCGCGAGCACGGGCATCAAGGAGATGGCGATCCCGGGCGGCAACGTCGTGGTCTTCGTCGTCGTGGCGGGTCTGGTCGGCGTGCTGGCCGCGATCTGGCCGGCTCGCCGTGCCGCGCGGCTCGACGTGCTGCAGGCGATCGCCACCGAGTAGCGGCTCTCGGCGGGTCAGACCGCCGCAGGGTGGTCCGGCAGGCTCAGCAGCCAGTCGGGGTCGATGTCGGCCAGCGACTCGACCACCGGGCGGCGAGGCGTCGCGACGATCGCCGCGACGCTCGGCACCGCGACCGCGATGCAGCCGGCCGCCTCCGCCGCGGCGATCCCCGAGGGGGCGTCTTCCAGCACCACGCAGCCGGCCGGGTCGACGCCCAGGGCGGCGCATGCCGTCAGGTAGGGCTCCGGGTGCGGCTTGCCGTGCCCGACCTCGTCACCGGCCAGCGTCACCGCGAACCGCTCCCGGCCGAGCTGCCCGAGCGCCGCCTCCACGAGGACGCGGTAGGAGGACGAGACCAGGCCCACCGGCACCCGGCGGGCGCCGAGGGCATCGAGCAGCGTCACGGCGCCCGGTGCCAGCGGCAGCTCGGACTCGAAGAGCTCCACCATCCGTCGCAGCAGGAATGACGCGGCCCACTCGACCCGGTCGGGGGTCGGCGGCACGGCGTACCACTCCAGGATCGCCGGCACCGAGACGTCGAGCCGGGTCCCGACGATCGCCGCCTTGATCTGCTCCGACCAGACACCGCCGAACTCGGCGGCGAGCTCCTCCTCGGCAACGGTCCAGAGCGGCTCCGAGTCGACGAGCAGGCCGTCCATGTCGAAGAGGACCGCGGCGGCGACCCCGCTCACTTGGCGTTGAAGTACTTCGCCTCGGGGTGGTGGACGACGATCGCGTCGGTCGACTGCTCGGGGTGCAGCTGGCAGCCCTCGGACAGCGTCACGCCGATGCGGTCCGGGTGCAGCAGCTCGACGACCTTGGCGCGTTCCTCGAGGTCCGGGCAGGCCGGGTAGCCGAACGAGTAGCGCGAGCCGCGGTAGCCCTGATGGGCCAGCACCTCGTCCAGCGACGTGGCGTCGTCGCCGGCGATGCCGAGCTCGTCGCGCACCCGCCGGTGCCAGAACTCCGCCAGCGCCTCGGTCAGCTGCACCGACAGACCGTGCAGCTCGAGGTAGTCGCGGTAGGCGTCGCGGGCGAACAGCTCCGCCGTCACCTCGCTGATCCGGGAGCCGACCGTCACCAGCTGGAAGCAGACGACGTCGGTCTCCCCCGACTCCTCGGGCCGGAAGAAGTCGGCCAGGCACAGGTGCCGGTCACGACGCTGCCGGGGGAAGGTGAAGCGGGTCCGTTCCCCGCCGTCCTCGCCGAGGACGATGAGGTCGTCGCCCTTGCTGACGCACGGGAAGTAGCCGTAGACCACGCCGGCCTCGACCATGCGCTCGGCCTGCATCCGCTCGAGCCACATCCGCAGCCGCGGGCGCCCCTCGGTCTCGACCAGGTCGTCGTACGACGGGCCGCCCTCGCCCCGCGACGGCCGCAGCCCCCACTGGCCGAGGAACGTCGCGCGTTCGTCGAGCATCGCCGCGTAGTCGCCGAGCGGGATGCCCTTGACCACCCGGTCGCCCCAGAACGGCGGCGTCGGGATGGGCGCGTCGACCGCGACGTCGGAACGGGCCGGCATCTCCTCCGGCGGGGTCTCCTCGACGCGCGCGCGGGCACTGACCCGCGGCCCCCGCAGCGCGGGCAGCGCGGCGCCGGGCTCACCCCGCTTGACCGCCATCACGGCGTCCATGAGCCGCAGCCCCTCGAACGCGTCGCGCGCGTAGCGCACCTCGCCGTCGAAGAGCTCGGCGAGGTCGTGCTCGACGTAGGCCCGGGTGAGCGCCGCGCCGCCGAGCAGCACCGGCCAGCGGGAGGCGAGGCCGCGGGAGTTCATCTCCTCGAGGTTGTCCCTCATGATCACCGTGCTCTTGACGAGCAGCCCGCTCATGCCGATCGCATCGGCGGCACTCTCGTCGGCGGCGTCGAGGATCGCCGAGACCGGCTGCTTGATGCCGAGGTTGACGACGCGGTAGCCGTTGTTGGACAGGATGATGTCGACGAGGTTCTTGCCGATGTCGTGCACGTCGCCCTTGACCGTGGCGAGCACGATCGTGCCCTTGCCCGACTCGCCGGTCGCCTCCATGTGCGGCTCGAGGTGCGCGACCGCAGCCTTCATCACCTCGGCCGACTGCAGCACGAACGGCAGCTGCATCTGCCCGGAGCCGAAGAGCTCGCCGACGACCTTCATGCCTTCGAGCAGGTGCTCGTTGATGATCTCCAGCGGCGACCAGCCGATGCCCATCGCCTCGTCGAGGTCGGCCTCCAGGCCGCCCCGCTCACCGTCGATGATCCGCCGCTGCAGCCGATCGGCCAGTGGGAGGGAGGCGAGCTCCTCGGCCCGCGACTGCCGCGCCGCCTGCGCGTCGACGCCCTCGAACAACGCCAGGAAGCGCTCGAGCGGGTCGTAGCCCTCCCGGCGACGGTCGTGGACGAGGTCGAGCGCGACCTCGCGCTGCTCGTCGGGGATCCGCGACAGCGGCAGGATCTTGGCCGCGTGCACGATCGCCGAGTCGAGGCCCGCCTGCACGCACTCGTGCAGGAAGACCGAGTTGAGCACCTGGCGTGCGGCGGGATTCAGGCCGAACGACACGTTGGACACGCCGAGCGTCGTCTGTACGCCGGGGTGGCGGGCCTTCACCTGCCGGATGGCCTCGATCGTCTCGAGCCCGTCGCGGCGGGTCTCCTCCTGACCGGTGGCGATCGGGAAGGTCAGGCAGTCGACGATGATGTCGCCGACGTCCATGCCCCAGTTGGTCGTGAGGTCGTCGATGAGCCGATCGGCGACCCTGACCTTCCACTCGGCCGTGCGGGCCTGGCCCTCCTCGTCGATGGTGAGCGCGACCACGGCGGCGCCGTGCTCGCGGACCAGCGGCATCATGCGGGCAATCCGCGAGTCGGGGCCGTCGCCGTCCTCGTAGTTGACCGAGTTGACCACGCACCGGCCGCCGAGCCGCTCGAGCCCGGCCTCGACGACGTCGCGCTCGGTGGAGTCGAGCACGCACGGCAGCGTCGAGGCGGTGGCGAAACGGCCGGCGATCTCGGCCATGTCGGCGACGCCGTCACGGCCGACGTAGTCGATGCAGACGTCGAGCAGGTGGGCACCGTCGCGGGTCTGCTCGCGGGCGATCTCGACGCAGCGGTCCCACTGGCCGGCGAGCATCGCGTCGCGGAACGCCTTGGAGCCGTTGGCGTTGGTGCGCTCGCCGATCGTCAGGTAGGTCGTGTCCTGCCGGAACGGCACCGGCTGGTAGAGGCTCGCGGCCGACGGCTCGAACACCGGCTCGCGCCGCCGCAGCTCGCGGCCATGGACCCGGTCGACCACCAGTCGCAGGTGCTCGGGGGTGGTGCCGCAACAACCGCCGACCAGGGCGAGCCCGTAGTCGCGGGTGAACGTGTCGTGGGCGTCGGCCAGCTGCTCGGGGGTGAGCGGGTAGCGGGCGCCGTCGGCGGTGAGCTCGGGCAGGCCGGCGTTGGGCATCGCCGACAGGCCGATGCGGGCGTGCTGGGCGAGGTAGCGCAGGTGCTCGCTCATCTCCGCCGGGCCGGTCGCGCAGTTGAGCCCGATGAGGTCGATCTCCAGCGGCTCGAGCGCGGTCAGCGCCGCACCGATCTCGCTGCCCAGCAGCATCGTGCCGGTTGTCTCGACGGTCACCTGCACGAACAACGGGAGCCGGGTGCCGGTCTCGGCGTAGGCCCGACGCGCCCCGTTGACTGCCGCCTTGGCCTGCAGGAGGTCTTGCGCGGTCTCGACGAGCACGGCATGCACGCCGCCCTCGATCATGCCGGTCACCTGCGCGGCATAGGCGTCGCGCAGCTCCCGGTAGGTGACGTGGCCGAGGGTAGGCAGCTTCGTGCCGGGCCCGACCGAGCCGAGCACCCAGCGCGGCCGGTCGTCACTCGACCGGGCGTCGGCCGCCTCGCGGGCGATCCGCGCGCCGGCGAGCGCCAGCTCGTGGATGCGGTCGGCGATGCCGTACTCGCCGAGGTTGGCCAGGTTGGCGCCGAACGTGTTGGTCTCGACCGCGTCGCAACCGACATCGAGGTAGGCGTCGTGGATCGCGCGGACGACGTCGGGTCGGCTGACGTTCAGGATCTCGTTGCAGCCCTCGTGGCCCTCGAAATCGTCGAGCGAGAGGTCGTAGGCCTGCAGCATGGTGCCCATCGCACCGTCGGCGACGACCACGCGCTCGGAGAGCGCGCGCAGTAGCGACGCGGACGTAGCGGACACGATGTGGGCTTCCCGGGGAGCGGACCGACGCCTCAGTCTACCGGCGTGACCTGCGTCGCCCAGTTCGCGTAGCGGCCGCCTCCGGCGGGTAGCGTGCGGCCCGACGATCTCAACGGAGGTGCACGTGGCCAGCTACCGCACGGTGCTCGTGGGGACCGACGGCTCCGAGTCGTCCTACCGCGCCGTCGACCGGGCGGCCGCGCTGGCGCGCGACGCCGGCGCCACGCTGGTGCTGCTGTGCGCCTACCAGCCGCTGTCCGACCGGGAGAAGGCGCGCGCGGCGGCCGAGCTCGGCGAGCAGGCCTACCAGGTCATGGGGTCCAACCCGGCGGAGGACGTGCTGCGTGACGCCGCGGCCCGCGCCAAGACGGCCGGCGCCACCGACGTGCGGCTGGAGCCGGTGCAGGGCGACCCGGTCGACCAGATCGTCGCCAGCGCCGACCGGCACGGCGTCGACCTCGTCGTCGTCGGCAACCGCGGCCTGCACAGCCTCGCCGGCCGGCTGCTGGGCTCGGTGCCGGCCAACGTCAGCCACCGGGCGAAGTGCGACGTGCTGATCGTGCACACCACCTGAGGCGACCGTGCCACGCGCGCTCGGTCGGCGTACGCCGGTGGCCGGCGGCATCGACGTGACGCTGCCGGGCGCGGGGATCCGCCTCGGCGCCACCCGCTGGCCGGGCGCCGGCCCGCCCATCGTCCTGCTGCACGGGCTGTCGTCGCAGCGGCACTTCTGGGACCTCGTCGTCCCGAGCCTGCTGGGTGCGCCGGTGGTCGCGCTCGACCAGCGCGGCCACGGCGACAGCGAGTCGCCGGACGACAGCGCCCCGGACTTCTCGCAGGAGGCGGCGGCCGACGACGTGGCGACGGCGCTCGACGCGCTGGGGCTGTCTCGCGCGGTGGTCGTCGGCCACTCGTGGGGTGCGTCGGTTGCGTTGACGTTCGCCGCCCGGCACGCCGAGCGCGCGCTCGCCGTGGTCGCCATCGACGGCGGCTTCACCGTGCCCGGCGACCGCGAGCTGCCGCGCGAGCAGCTGCGGCAGCGCATGGAGCCGCCGCGGTTCGCGCTGCCGCCCGACGAGCTGGTCGGGATGCTCGCACGCGGGCCGCTCGGGCCCTGGTGGTCCGAGGACCTGGCGGCGGCCGTCCTGCCCGGCTTCGCGGTCGGGGACGACGGGCTGGCGCGGGCGCGGCTGACGTTCGAGCGGCACATGCGGATCGTCGACACGCTGCTCGACTTCGACCCGACGGCGCTCTACGCCGGTGTGCGGTGCCCCGTCTGGCTGGTGTCGTGCGAGCCGTTGCCGACCGTCGAGCGCGACGCCCGCACGGTGGGCTGGGCGCTGCGCAAGGAAGCGGGCCTGCAGCGAGCGACGGAGGCCCTCGACGCGCCTCGGCTGCAACGCTGGGCGGGGGCGCTGCACGACGTACCCTTGCAGTGGCCAGCACTGGTCGCCGGCCTCATCGGTGCTGCCGCCCAGGAGACCCGATCGGCACGAGGAGCCGCGGCACCGTGACCCACGACTTGCCCCACCTGGAGCGGCCGGCGCTGATCGCGGCGTTCGAGGGGTGGAACGACGCGGCCGACGCGGCCACCGGCGCGGTCGAGCATCTGGAGCGGGTCTGGGGTGCCCGCCCGCTCGCGGCCCTCGACCCCGACGACTACTACGACTTCCAGGTCAACCGTCCGACCGTGTCGCTGATCGACGGGGTGACCCGGCGCATCGAGTGGCCGACCACCCGGCTGTCGGTCGCCTCCCGCGACCAGGACGAGAGCCTGGACCGCGACGTCGTCCTGCTGCGCGGCCTGGAGCCCAACATGCGCTGGCGCGGCTTTTGCGACGAGCTGCTCGGGATGGCGAAGGAGCTCGGCGTCGAGTTCGTCGTCACCCTCGGCGCGCTGCTGTCGGACTCGCCCCACACCCGCCCGGTGCCGGTGACGGGCACCGCGTCGGACCAGGAGACCGCGGACCGGCTCGACCTTGAGCGGTCCCGCTACGAAGGGCCGACCGGCATCGTCGGGGTCTTCCAGGACTACTGCGCCCACGGTGGCCTGCCGTCGGTCTCCCTGTGGGCGGCGGTGCCGCACTACGTGGCGCAGCCCCCGTGCCCGAAGGCCACGCTGTCGCTGCTCAACCGGGTCGAGGACGTGCTCGGCGTCGGCGTACCCCTCGGCGACCTCCCCGAGCAGGCGCGCGCCTGGGAGCGCGGCGTCGACGAGCTGGCCCGCGAGGACAGCGAGATCGGTGACTACGTGCGCCAGCTCGAGTCGCGGGAGCCCGAGACCGACCTGCCGGAGGCGAGCGGCGAGGCGATCGCGCGGGAGTTCGAGCGCTACCTGCGCCGGCGCGGGGAGAACCCCGGCTGGCCCAGCCCCGGCGACGGTTAGCGGCTCGGCACTAGAGCGCGACGCCGAGCAGCGCGTCGACCGTGTCGCGCACCATCGCCGGCGCCCCGGCGTCGGCGCCGTCCCCCGCGGCCCAGCGGTCGACGGCGGCCAGCGCCTGCGGGGCGTCGAGGTCGGCTGCCAGCGCCGCCCGCACCTCGGCGAGCAGCGCCGCGCCGTCGGGGCCGCTGGGTCGGCGTACGCCGGCGCGCCACGTGTCCAGCCGCCGCTCCCCTGCCGGCAGGTCGTCGAGCGACCAGTGCCAGTCACCCCGGTAGTGATGGGCGAGGAGCGCGAGCCGCACCGCCATCGGGTCGGTGTGGGCGCGCAGCTTGTGCACGAAGACGAGGTTGCCCCGGGACTTCGACATCTTCTCACCGTCGAGGCCGACCATGCCGGCGTGGACGAAGGCCCGGGCGAAGGGCCACTCGCCGGTCGCGGCGTGTGCCTCGGCGGCGCCGAGCTCGTGGTGCGGGAAGACGAGGTCGTTGCCCCCGCCCTGCACGTCGATCGTGGGGCCGAGCCGGTCGAGCGCGATCGCGGCGCACTCGACGTGCCAGCCGGGCCGGCCGGGCCCGAACGGCGACTCCCACGCCGGCTCGCCCGGGCGCCGGGCCTGCCAGAGCAGGCAGTCGACCGGGTCCTTCTTGCCCGGCCGGTCGGGATCGCCGCCGCGCTCGCGCGAGAGCGCGACCATCGCCGCCGGGGCGAGATGGCTCACCTGGCCGAAGTGCGGTGATGCGTCGGCCGCGAAGTAGACGTCGCCGTCGAGCTCATAGGCAGCCCCCCGCTCGCACAGCCGCTCGATCAACCCGACGATGCGTGGGATCGCCTCGACCGCACCGACGTAGTCGTCGGGCGGCAGGACGCGCAGCGCGGCCATGTCCGTGCGGAACAGCTCGACCTCGCGCAGCCCGAGCTGCTCCCAGTCGTCGCCGGTCTGCGCGGCGCGCTCGAAGAGCGGGTCGTCGACGTCGGTGACGTTCTGCACGTAGTGCACCCGGTGACCGCGGTCGCGCCAGACCCGCTGGAGCAGGTCGAAGGACAGGTAGGTGGCGGCGTGGCCGAGGTGGGTCGCGTCGTAGGGCGTGATGCCGCAGACGTACATCCGCGCGGGCTCACCTGCGCCCGGCTCGATCTCCTGGAGCGACTGCGAGGCCGTGTCGAAGACCTGCAGCGCCGGACCGCGGCCGGGCAGGTGAGGCACGTCGACGGCGGCCCAGGACTGCATGCCCGCAGGGTATCCGCGGCGTGCGTGCCAGGCTGGTCGCATGCTGAGCGCGCTCTACGACGGCCGTGCCGACCTGCGGTTCGCCGACGGCGCGCTGGCCGGGGAAGAGCTCGCCGGAGCCGTGGGGGCGATCGCCGCGCGCGTCACCGGGCACCGGCGGGTGCTGGTCGAGGCCACCCCGTCGCTGTCGACCGCGGTCGCGGTGGCGGGCGTGATCGCCGCCGGGGCGACCGCAGTCCCGCTGAACCCCGCCGCCGGCGTGGCAGAGCGCGAGCACGTGATCCGCGACAGCCAGCCCGACGCGTTCCTCGACCGGTTCGACATCGGCGCGCGTGCGGACCTGCCCCCGGCACCGCCGGCCGACGAGGGCGCGGCGCTGATCATCTACACCTCGGGGACGACCGGCCCGCCCAAGGGCGCGGTGCTCCCCCGCCGCGCCCTGGCTTTCGACCTCGACGCGCTGGCCGACACCTGGGCGTGGACGGCCGCCGACGTGCTCGCACACGCGCTGCCGCTGTTCCACGTGCACGGCCTCGTGCTCGGCGTGCTCGGCCCGCTGCGGATCGGGTCGCCGCTGCGCCACCTGCCGCGGTTCGGGCCGTGTGACGCGTCGCTGTACTTCGCGGTGCCGACGATGTGGTCGCGGCTGTCCGGCGCAGACCTCGACGAGATGCGGGGCGCGCGGCTGCTCGTGTCGGGCTCGGCCGCGCTGCCGGTGCCGGTCTTCGAGCGCGTCGCGGCGCAGTCGGGGCACCGGGTCGCCGAACGCTACGGGCTGACCGAGACGCTGATCACGACCGCCGCGCGCGCCGGCGGCGAGCGCCGCCCGGGCTGCGTGGGCACCCCCCTCCCGGGGGTCGAGCTGCGGCTCGCCGACGTGTCCGACGGCATCGGAGAGGTGCACGTGCGCGGGCCGAGCGTCTTCAGCGGCTACCTCGACAACCCGTCGGCCACTGCGGCGGCGTACACCGAGGACGGCTGGTTCCGCACCGGCGACCTCGCGTCGTACGCCGACGACGGCCAGCTGCGCATCGTCGGCCGCAAGGCCACCGACCTGATCAAGTCCGGCGGCTACAAGATCGGCGCCGGCGAGGTCGAGAACGCCCTGCTCGGCCACCCGGCCGTCGCGGAAGCCGCGGTGCTCGGCCTCGCCGACGACGACCTCGGCGAGCGGATCGTCGCGTGGGTGGTCGCCGAGGGCGTCACCGGCGAAGCGCTGATCGACCACGTAGCCCGGAGTCTCGCCCCGCACAAGCGGCCGCGGGAGATCCGCTTCGTCGAGTCACTGCCGAGAAACCCCATGGGCAAGGTGCAGAAGTCGCGCCTCGTCTAGCGAAGCCCTGCGTGGCGGCTCGAGGCTAGAAAGGTGGCCACGGGATGGCGGGCCACTCCTCGGAGGGCTGCGGGTAGCGCGACGTCGTCAGCAGCCGGTCGACCCGAACGACCGTGGCAGCCACCTCGCGCGGCGCGAGCAGGGTGCACAGGGTCTCGCGGAGCGGGCCTTCGAGCAGCGCCCGCACGGCCGACAGGGTGTCGAGCGCCTCGTCGGGCAGCCGCCGGCCGCGCCACTGCCACAGCAGCGTGCGCAGCTTGTCCTCGACCGAGAAGCACACGCCGTGGTCGACGCCGAACACGTGCCCGTCGGTGGTCGGCAGCAGGTGGCCGCCCTTGCGGTCGGCGTTGTTGACGACCGCGTCGAACACCGCCATCCGTTGCAGCTGCGGGTGGTCGGAGCGGGCCAGCGCGACCAGGTCCACGGTCTCGTCGACGTCGATCCAGAGCTGCACCATGCCGGGCCCGAACGGTCCGTCGCGCAGCACGGTCGGCGGGGCGATGTCCCAGCCGGTGGCGGCGGACACGGCGTAGGCCGCGACCTCCCGGTAGGCCAGGGTGCCGGTCGGGAAGTCCCAGAGCGGCCGCTCCCCGGAGATCGGCTTGTAGACGCAGGCCGACTCGACGTCGTCGAGCGTGATCGTGCAGTAGAGCGTGGCGTTGGACGCGTCGAGGATCCGGCCTTCGACCGTCATCGTCCCGTCGCGCAGCAGTCGCAGCGCGTCCTCCAGCGAGAGCGCCGGTGGGATCACCCGCGATGACCGTTCTGCCGGGGGCAGACGTGGCCGGCCGGGTCCATCGGCAGCCCGCACAGCTGGCAGGTCGGCCGGCCGGCCGCGACCAGCGACGACGCCCGCTTCGCGAACGCGCGCGCCGCCATCGGGGACAGGCGCACCCGCAGCAGGTCCGGCCCCTCGGTGGCGTCGTCCTCGACGAGGTCGGCGGCCTCGCCGCTCTCGCTCACGGCCTGCGCCTCGATCACGATCTGGCGCGTCTCGGGCTCCCATGCCAGCCCGATCGTGCCGACCCGGAAGTCCTCGAGCAGCGGCGTGTCGAGGGGGGCCAGATCCTCGGCCTCGGCGGGCACGGTCACCGGCACGTCGGAGTCGGCCCCCTCGCGGCGGCGCACCTCGTCGAGGATCTGGTCGACCCGCTCCGCGAGGGCTGAGACCTGCACCTTCTCCAGCGCCGCGCTGACCAGCCGCCCCGCGCCCGTGGCCTGCAGGTAGAAGGTCCGCTCGCCGGGCGCGCCGACCGTGCCCGCGACGAACCGGTCCGGTGGGTCGAACTCGTGGACCTGTCGCGGCATGCGGTCACCCTATGTCGACCGGGACGCGACGAAACGTCAGGCGGAGCCGCCCGCGCCGCCTCCGACGGCGGCGTCGGAGGAGGCCTTGCGACGGCGCCGGCCCTTGGGTGGGCGCAGGTCGTCGACACTGCCTCCGCTGTCGTTGAGACGGAGCACGAAAGGACGCAGCGGGGTGTAGCGGATCACCGTCAGCGAGCACGGGTTGACCGTGATCCGCTGAAAGGCGTCGAGGTGCATCCCCAGGGCGTCGGCCGCGATCGCCTTGATGACGTCGCCGTGGCTGACCGCGCACCACGTCGCCTCCCCGCCGAGCCGGGCGTCCCAGTCCCGCACGGCGGCCAGCGCCCGGGCCTGCGTGTCGCGCAGCGCCTCGCCCTCGGGGAACGTCACCGCCGACGGATGGGCCTGCACCACCTTCCACAGCGGGTCCTTGACCAGCTTCTTGATCTCCTGGCCGGTCCAGGCGCCGTAGCGGCACTCCCCCAGCCGCTCGTCGGTCTGCACCTCCAGGTCACGCCCGGCGGCGATCGCGGCCGCAGTGTCCTGGCAGCGCTCGAGCGGGCTGGACACCAGGGCTGCCAGCGGCAGGCCGGCCAGCCGCTCACCCAGCGCGCGGGCCTGCTCGCGGCCGCGGTCGTCGAGGTGCACGCCCGGCGTCCAACCGGTGAGCACCGGCCCGGTCTGCTCGGTGAGCCCGTGCCGGACGAGCAGCAGCGTTCCCATGGTGGGGCGACGGTAGCCTGCGCAGCCGTGGACCAACGCCGCCTGGGTCGCACCGGCCTCTACGTCTCCCGGCTCGCCCTCGGCACGATGACGTGGGGGCGGGACACCGACGAGGACGACGCGGCGGCGCAGCTGTCGACGTTCCTCGACGCGGGCGGCACGCTGGTCGACACCGCCGACGTCTACGTCGACGGCGAGAGCGAGCGGATCCTCGGCCGGCTGCTCCGTGACGGCAGCCACCGCGAGCGGGTCGTGCTGGCCACCAAGGCCGTCTCGGTGCGCGGGGGTGACCGCCGCCGGGACGCGTCACGGCGGCACCTGCTCGCCGCCCTCGACGCGTCGCTCGAGCGGTTGCAGACGGCGTACGTCGACCTGTGGCAGCTGCACGCCTACGACCCCGACACGCCGCTCGACGAGACGCTGGCCGCGCTCGATGCCGCGGTGTCGTCGGGCCGCGCCCGCTACGTCGGGATCTCCAACTACAACGGCTGGCAGACCGCGAAAGCTGCGACGTGGCAGCAGGCGTGGCCGGGCCGTGCCCCGATCGTGTCGACGCAGATGGAGTACTCGCTGCTGCAGCGCGGGATCGAGCGCGAGGTCCTGCCGGCCGCGATGGACCTCGGTGTCGGGGTCCTGCCGTGGTCACCGCTGGGCCGCGGGGTGCTGACCGGCAAGTACCGCGAGGGCACGCCGGCCGACTCGCGCGGCGCGTCGCCGCAGTACAGCCGGTTCGTGCAGCCCTACCTCGGTGAGCGGGCAGACCGAATCGTCGGCGCGGTGCTCACCGCGGCCGACGGGCTCGGGGTCTCCCCGGTCGCGGTGGCACTGGCCTGGGCGCGCGACCGGCCCGGCGTCGTCGCGCCGATCGTGGGGGCGCGCACCGCCGGGCAGCTGGCCGGATCCCTCGACGCGGAGAACGTCGTGCTGCCCGCAGAGATCGTCGCGGCGCTCGACGACGTGTCGGCGCCGAGGCGCAGCTACCCGGAGCACTTCTGACCCCGGAGCTGTTCGCGGCGCTGCGCGCGGCGCCGGGGCTGCTCGCCGCGGCGGCCGAGGGGCCGCGGGACCTCGCGCGGGCGACCCGGCTGCGGTCGGCGTGGCCGCCCGACCTGGTCGCGGCCGCCTTCGCCCAGGCCGAGCTGCGGGAGCGAGCCGCGGCGAAGTTCGATCGGGCGGCGGCCATGTTCTTCACCCGTGAGGGGCTGGAGCAGGCCTCCTCGGAGCTGGTCGCACGACACCGCGCCGGGCGGGTGGCGCCGGGCCGGGTGGTCGACCTGTGCTGCGGGATCGGCGGTGACCTGCTGGCCCTGGGCGACGGGCGCGAGACCTGCGGCGTCGACCGCGACCCGGTGCACGCGGCGATGGCCGAGCACAACGCCTCGGTCTACGGAGTGGCGGCCGCGGCACGGGTCGAGGACGTGCGCGACACCGACCTCTCCGCTGCCGACGCCGTCTTCGTCGACCCGGCCCGCCGGGACGAGCACGGCCGAGCGCACGGCCGGTCGGAGCCGCCGCTGGACTGGTGCTTCGGGCTCGCCGACCGGGTGGCGCAGGTGACCGTCAAGGCCGCGCCGGGTCTCGACCGCTCCGCTGTCCCCGCCGGCTGGGAGACCGAGTTCGTGGCGGTGGGTCGCGATCTCAAGGAGGCCGTGCTGTGGTCGCCGGCCTACGCGACGACGGCCTCGCGGGCCACCGTCCTGCCCGGCGGCCACACGCTCGTGCCCTGCGACGGTCCTCCGGTGGCGACGGCTCCGCCCGCGGCGTACCTCCTCGACCCCAGCCCTGCCGTCACGCGGGCGGGGGCGGTCGAGGAGCTGGCCCGGATGCTCGGCGCGTGCAAGATCGACGACCGCATCGCGTTCCTGACCACCGACCGGCCCGTGCGTACGCCGTTCGGCCGCTGCCTGCGCGTGCTGGAGTCGATGCCGTGGCGGCTGCGTGACATCAAGGCGGCCGTGCGCCGGCACGAGGTGGGCGCCCTGGACGTACGCCGCAGAGGGCTGGCCGGCGACGTCGCCGCCATCCGGCGCCGGCTGCCCCTGGCCGGACCGACCCGGGCGGTGCTCGTCATGACCCGCGTGTCGGACCGGCCATGGGCGCTGTTGTGCCTCCCCGACGACGGCGGCAGGGCAGAATGGGCGGGCGATGGCTGACTGGGAGTACCAGCGGATGTACCTCCCGCGCGGCACCTCCCGGCGGGCGGCGCAGCGCGTGCTGACCGACCACGCGGAGTACGGGCACTGGGAGCTCGACCGGCTGCGCCTCTACCCCGACGGCAGCCGGCGCGTGATCCTCCGCCGGAAGATCATCCGGGTCCGCGCGACGCTCTAGCCGGCCGGCCCTCTAGCAGGTGGCGAGAAGGCGGTCGAGGACGCGTACGCCGAACTTCAGGCCCTCGATCGACACCCGCTCGTCGACGCCGTGGAACATGCCCATGAAGTCGAGCTCGGGCGGCAGCCGAAGCGGTGAGAAGCCGAAGCAACGCATGCCGAGCCGCGAGAACGACTTGGCGTCGGTGCCACCCGACAGGCAGTAGGGCACCGGCCGCGCGTCGGGGTCCTCCGCGCGCACGGCGGCGACCATCGCATCGACCAGCGGGCCGTCGAACGTCGTCTCGTAGGCGATGTCGTGGTGCACCATCTCGCGCTCGACGCCCGGGCCGAGCAGCTCGTCGATCGCGGCGAAGAACTCGTCCTCGAAACCCGGCAGGAAGCGCCCGTCGACCTGCGCGTGCGCGGCCTGCGGGATGACGTTGACCTTGTAGCCGGCCTCGAGCATCGAGGGGTTCGCGGTGCTGCGCAGAGTCGCGTGCAGTGCCTTGGCGACCGGCCCGAGCTTGGTCAGTGTCGCCTCCAGCTCGGCGTCGGTGGCGGTCTGCGGATCCAGCTGCAGGCCGAGCGCCGCGGCCGCCTCGACGAGGAACGCCCGCACGGTGGGCGTGAGGCGCACCGGGAACTCGTGCGCGCCGATCCGGGCGACGGCAGCTGCCAGGGCCGTCACCGCGTTGTCGGCGTTGATCATCGAGCCGTGCCCGGCGCGGCCGCGGGCGGTCAACCGCATCCAGGCCATGCCCTTCTCCGCGGTCTCGATCGGGTAGAGCCGGCGGTCGCCGACCGTAATGCTGAATCCCCCGACCTCGCTGATCGCCTCGGTGCAGCCCTCGAAGAGTCCGGGGTGCTGGTCGACGAGGTAGCGCGCGCCGAAGACCCCGCCCGCCTCCTCGTCGGCGACGAACGCGACGACGACGTCACGCGGGGGCTTTCGCCCACTGCGGGCCACGTCGCGGACAACCGCGAGCGTCATCGCGTCCATGTCCTTCATGTCGACGGCCCCGCGGCCCCAGATGCAACCGTCGCGGATCTCCCCGGAGAAGGGGTGCACGCTCCAGTCGGCGGCATCGGCCGGCACGACGTCGAGGTGGCCGTGGATGAGCAGTGCTCCCCGTGAGGGGTCGGCTCCAGGGATGCGTGTCACGACGCTGGCCCGGCCCGGCTGCGACTCGTAGACCTCGGGGGTGAGCCCGACGTCGGAGAGCTTCTCCGCGACGTACTCCGCCGCCTTGCGCTCGTTGCTCGTGGGATTGGCCGAGTCGATGCGGATGAGATCACGGCAGAGGTCGACGACCTCCTGCTCGGCGGCGGTCGGCTCGGCGGCGGGCACGGTGCTCCTTCGTTGACGGCTGCTCCGGACTGCAGCCTGCAGCATCCCGAGCGGCGGTTCCAGTCGCCCGCGGCGCCCGAAGGCCGGCGCCCACGTGCTTCAGGCGGTGTTCCGCGGCGCCGACGTGATCGGTATGGGGTCGTTCGTCGGCATCCGCGGCCGCGCCGTGCGCTGCGCCGCCGTTGCCGTCGTGGCCGCGGGCGCCGTGCTGCCCTTCGCCCGTCCCGCCGGAGCCGAGTCGGTCTCCGACGCCCAGGCGAAGGCGCGCGCGATCCTGGCGCAGGTGCAGCAGCTGCAGAAGCAGGCGACCACGGCTGCGTCGTCGTACGACGCCGCGCTGACCGACCTCGGCGCGAGCGTCACGCAGGGGGTGCTCGCCCAGCGCGCCGCGCAGCAGCTCGCGAACGAAGCCGACGCTGCCCAGCAGCAGGTCAACGACCGGGTTAGAGGGCTCTACATGTCGGGCGGGCCGCTGGCGCTCTACGCCTCCGTGCTCGACGCGGACAGCTTCGCGGACCTGTCCGGTCGGCTGACCTACGTGCGCGCGGTCGTCTCGATCGACAAGTCGGTGTCCGACGCGCTCGCCGGCGAAGCCCGGCAGGCCGACGTGACGGCCGGCGCGGCCGCGGCACGGGTCACCGCCAAGGTCGAGACCGCGCGGTCGGTGCAGCAGGTGTCGGATCGCATGCAGGCACTGCTCGACCAGGAGCAGCAGCTGCTCGACCAGGCGCAGGCACGGGTCGGCACGCTGCAGGCGATCGAGTCGGCGCGGGCGGAGCTGGCCGCGCAACGGCTCGCGATCGCCCGGATCACCACCGCGCAGGCCTCCGCAGTCGGCATCCTGCCGGGCTCCGCGGACTACATGGCGCTCTACCACTCGGCAGCCGCGACGTGTCCGGGGTTGTCGTGGACCGTGCTCGCCGCCATCGGGCAGGTGGAGAGCGGGCACGGGCGGGACACGTCCACGTCGTACGCCGGCGCCATGGGGCCGATGCAGTTCCTGCCGGCGACCTTCGCCGCGAACGCCGTGGACGGCGACGGCGACGGGGTCGTCAACATCCTGGATCCGGCGGACGCGATCTTCACCGCTGCCCGCTACCTGTGCCGCAACGGAGCGGCGACGTCGGGCGGTCTCTACACCGCGATCTGGAACTACAACCACGCCGACTGGTACGTCCAGATGGTGCTCGCGCTGGCCGCGAAGTACGCCGGGACGCCGGGCTGAGGCCCGCCGCGATCGTGTAGCGTTGGCTCTCGCTGCGGCCGGTGGAGCGACCCCTGTCACGGGGAACCGGCGCAGTCCAAGTCCGAGTGGCGGAATGGCAGACGCGCTAGGTTGAGGGCCTAGTGCCCGCAAGGGCGTGGGGGTTCAACTCCCCCCTCGGACACCACCTGGCGCATCGTTCGGCGGAGCGGCGTTGCCGTGCGATCGCCGACCCACTGTCAAGCGCGGGCCTTCGTCGACGCGCGCCCGCCGACCAGGTCGACCGTCAACGGCGAGGTGTACTTCGCACGGATCTCGGCGGCGCGTCGCATGGCGGTGATGCCCTGGTCCACCGTGAGCAGCGGGGTGGTCTTGTAGGACCGCAGGGCGCCACCGCTCGTCACGGCAAGAGCGAAACCCGCGGCGTCCTCCGCCGTCGGGAAGTCGATGATGCAGACCAGATCGGCGTCTCCGAACGCGTAGTACACCGACTCGATCTTGCCCTTCGCCGCCTTGACGGCCGGCGTGATCCGGTCCACGACATTCGGTTGCGTTTCGACCTGGCTATTCCATGCCTGGGGTGTGTAACCGACCTCGATCAGGTAGTGAGCCATCTGCGGCCCCCCTTCCGGCGCCGTGTTCTCCGCGATCGCGTCAGGTGCGGCGCTCGCGTCAGGTGCATGGTCGGCTCAGGTTGCCGCGCTGACAAGACGTCCGGTATCTGAGCGTGATGGCAGGCAGTCCTGTTGGGCACCATGTCCGCCCAAATCACACCGGGCCGGGCACCCCTACCGACGTGGAGGACTCATGCGCCATCGGAGCTGTGTCACCGGCACGTTCCTCGTCGTCGCCGCGCTGATGGGTGCCACTCCTGCGGCCGCCGCCGTCAAGGCGACGCCGAACCCCGCGGGCAACGGCATGACGACGATCACCGGTCAGTGCGGCGGGTCGCCACAGTCCGCCGAGCCGGCGACTCTCGTGGTGAACGACAACAGCTCGAACCGGTCCGGCGGATGGGGCGCCGCGCACATCTACGGGACGCATGACGTGCTGGTGCCGACGTCGGTCAGCGTCCTGCTGATCGATGCCGGGCAGTCCTTCCTCATCGGCAGCCAGACGAAAGGCTCCGATCAGCAGTCGTTCTCCGTGAACTGCTTCTTCTACCAGGCCCAGACGCCGGGCGGCGCGCCGCTGACCGCCCAGGACCTGCTCGACCAGGAAGGGCTCACTTCGCTGCCCGTCGGGGTGCAGCCGGGCGACCTGGTGACCGTGGAGTTCCTGGTAGAGGCAGTCGCGCCGCGCGGTACGCCGTACCCGAGCATCTAGCCCCCGGCCCGGGGCAGCACCCTTGCGGCTGCGCGGCCGGGAAGACCTGCAGGGCGACCGCTCAGCCGGTGAAGTAGCCGCCGTCGGGATGCAGGATCGCACCGGTGTAGTAGCCCGCCTCGTCGCTCGCGAGGAACAGCGCGGTGTTGGCGATGTCGCGCGGAGTGCCCATCTTCTGCAGGGGCAGGGTGGCGAGGAACTGCTGGTGGATCTCGGGGATGTCCTGCAGCAGCTGGGTCATGTTGGTGTCGATGAACCCCGGCCCGATCGCGTTGATGCGGATGCCGGCCGGCCCGAGGCTGCGGGCGACGTGCTTGGTCAGCATCCAGACGCCGGACTTGCTCACCGCGTAGGGCAGCGGCCCGGCGTTGGGGTTCTTGGCCGCGACCGAGGCGATCGTGACGATCGAGCCCTTGCGGCCGGTCTCGACCATGTGCGCTGCCGCCGCCTGCACGGCGAGGAACGTGCCGGTGAGGTTGACGTCGACCACTCGCTGCCAGTCGTCGAGGGTCAGCTCGAGGAAGGGCAGCGCGGGGTTCTCCAACGCCTTCGCCTGCCGGGCGATCATGTCCACCTCGCGGCTGCGGTCGCCGCTCTGGTAGTTGGCGTGCGAGATGCCTGCGGCGGTGACCAGCACGTCGATGCCGCCGAAGGCCTCGACGGCGGTGCGCACCATCGTGGCGTTGTCGGCCGGGCTGGCGGCGTCGAGGTGCACGAACGTCGCCTTGCTGCCGAGCCGCTCGACCGCCTCGACCGTCTCCCCACCGGGCCCGTCGAGGAGGTCGGCGACGACGACGGCCGCGCCCTCCTCCGCGAACCGTTCGCAGCACGCGCGGCCGATGCCGTTGCCGCCGCCGGTGACGACCGCGACCTTGCCCTCGAGGCGACCACTCATGGCGGTGATCTCACCACACCGCCGTTCGGGGCGTCACCGACGTTCGGCGGGCGGCTGCTGGGAGACTGGTCGCCGATCCGTCGTACTCGTCATGTGAATGAGGCACCGTGACCCTTCTGCTCGCCGGTCCCGCCGGTGACGCGGGCGACTTCCGCGTCATCAACGACTTCGCCAAGGACAGCCACTGGCTGCACGGCTTCATGCGGGGCTTCACCGGCTACGGGATCATCCTGTTCGGCCTGGTGCTCGTCGTCGGCTACCTGATCGCCCGCTACCGGGAGGACATCGCCGGTGTCGCGGGGGTCTTCTGGGGCGGCATCGGCGCGGTCGTCGCGCTCGGCCTCAACCAGCTCATCTCGCACACGGTCGCGGAACCGCGGCCGTTCCGGGTGCTGCCGCACGTACTCGTGCTGACTCACCGCTCGACCGACTTCGCCTTCACCTCCGACCATGCGGTGGTCGCGGGCGCGATCGCCACGGCGCTGCTGTTCGTCGACCGGCGGCTCGGCATCTTCACCTGGTGCGCGGCGATCGTCTTCGCGTTCTCGCGGGTCTACACGGGCGTGCACTACCCGCACGACGTCGTCGCCGGCCTCGGGCTCGGCACCGCGGTGGTCCTCGTCGGGCGCACGTTCATGCAGCCGCTGCTGCGCTGGATCTTCGACTGGCTGGCGTCGACCGCGCTGGGACCGATCTTCGTGAGCCGCTGACCACCGGCCGCGGCGCGGCTCAGTAGTCGCCGGCGAGGTCGCGCCTGCCCCGCTCGCTCGACACGGCCGCGTGGTTGAGGATGTTGCGGGCCATCGACGACTCGTACGTCGCCGCGCGGGCCGCATAGATCTGCGCACGCACCGCGTGCACGTCGGTCGAGTCCGGTGCGGTCAGCGCGGCGAACTCGACCAGGTGGCAGGCCATCCGAGCATCGCCCGCGTCGGCCAGATCACGCGCCCGCGACAGGACCGCCTCGACCCCGCCGGCCAGCGCCACCCACTCCGCCGCCTGCTGCCGGCGCGGTGCGGGCAGCAGGTTGTCGGGCTCCCCGTCGTACCAGCCGCCGTAGCGTCGCCAGACGTTGCGCACCAGGAACTGCGGGTGGTCGTAGACCGGCCGCAGGTAGGGCTTGTCCCGCAGGTGCGCCGGGACCTCGACCGCGTGCAGCACCTCGTCGAGCGGCTTGCCCTGGTTCATCAGCGCGAGGGTCTGCGACTCGATCGCGTCGAGCAGCTCGGCGGTGTCGGTCAGCGCGGCGTGGATGCGGTCGGCGCCGAAGACCGGCAGCCCGTGCCCGGAGACCATGAGCTCCGCGCCGAGGCCGGCCATCTCGCGCAGCGCGGCGGCCCAGTCCGACAGGTAGCGCTGCACCTTCTGCGGGTTGCCGGCGTTGGGCACCGCGTAGATGAACAGGTCGCCGGGGTGCAGCAGCCGCTTCTCCGGCACCCACGTCCAGGTCGCGTCGTCGGTCTCGCCACGGGCGTGGCGCAGCTCGAAGGTGAGATCGCCGCGGTGGAAAGACAGGCGGTCGTCGTACGTCACGTCGGGGTAGCGGTAGGCGTCGGGCCAGCGGAAACGGTCGATCGGCAGGGCGAACTGCCGCTGGTTGATGGCGGAGTTCCAGCCGAGCGTGCGCAGGTAGCGGTCGAAGTGCGCGGGTACGCCGGCGTGCGCGTAGACCTGCGGGCGGGGCCAGCCGCGGTCGGTGGCCTCGGCGTCGAACCGCAGGGTGCCGAACACGTGGTCGACGTGGTGGTGCGAGTAGACGGCGGCCGCCAGCGGCGCGTCCGGGCGCCAGTCGCGGGCCTGCTCGAAGACGAGGTCGGAGTCGAGCTGGCTGCCGGTGTCGAGCATCACCAGGCCGTCGCCGGTGTCGAGGGTGGTCGCGGCAGCGATGCTCTTCATGTAGAGGACGCCGTCGGCGATCTCGTCGGCCTGCCGGTCGGCGACCGGGTGCACCGGGTGCTCGACGTGCGCGATGTCGACCTCGCCGCGCCAGTGCCTGTCGGCAAGATCACGGATGCTGGGCTGCGGCACGGTGTCGACCCCCACCTACGCTGGACGCATGACGACCGCCGAGGGTACGCACGCTCCGGTCGTCACCACCGTCGCGGTGCCGGATCCCGGGGCCCTGCTCGACGGCCTGCCGGTGCCGGGCGCGCTGGCGTGGGTCCGCGAGGGCGACGGTCTGGTCGGCTGGGGCGAGGCGGCCCGGGCGGAGTTTCGCGGGCCGGGGCGGTTCCGGCAGGCGCAGGCCTGGTGGCAGCGATACCTCGCCGCGGTGGCCGTCGTCGACGAGGTGGGGGTGCCCGGCAGCGGGCCGGTGGCGTTCGGGTCGTTCGCCTTCGACGACGCCGGCGCGTCGGTGCTGGTCGTGCCGCGCCACGTCGTCGGTCGCCGCGACAGCCGGAGCTGGCGCACGACGATCGGTCCGGCGCCGTCCATCACGGCCATGGAGCCGGTCACGGCGCCGCGGGGCCTGCGCTACCGGACCGCCCTGCACGCGCCGGCCGGCTGGCGGGCCGCGGTGGCCGACGCCGTACGCCGCATCCACGCCGGCCAGCTCGGCAAGGTCGTGCTCGCGAAGGCCGTCGACGCGCAGGCCGAGACGCCCGTCGACCCCCGCTGGCTGCTCGCCCGGCTCGCCGACCGCTACGGCGACTGCTGGACCTTCGCGGTCGACGGGCTGGTCGGCGCGACGCCGGAGCTGCTGGTGCGCCGGCTCGGCACCGAGGTCCGATCGCGGGTGCTGGCGGGGACGATCACCCGCGGTGACGACGCGCAGGAGGACCACCTGCTGGCCCAGGCCCTGGCGACGTCGTCGAAGGACCTCGACGAGCACCGGTTCGCGGTCGACTCGGTCACCGCGTCCCTGCGGGAGTGCTGCAGCGAGGTCACGGCCTCCGCGCCGTACCTCCTGCCGCTCGCCAACGTGCAGCACCTCGCCACCGACGTGCGCGGCCGGGTCGCCGATGAGGCCTCGGCGCTCGACCTGGTGGCGGCCCTGCACCCCACCGCCGCCGTGGCCGGCACTCCCACCCGGGACGCACTCGCGGTGATCGCCGAGCTCGAGGACGTGGACCGCGGCCGCTACGCCGGACCGGTGGGCTGGCTCGACGCGGCCGGCGACGGCGAGTGGGGCATCGCGCTGCGCTGTGCGGCGCTCGACGGGGACCGGCTGCGGCTCTACGCCGGTTGCGGCATCGTCGGTGAGTCCGACCCCGAGGCAGAGGCCGCCGAGTGGGAGGCCAAGCTGCTGCCGATCCGGCAGGCGCTCACGGTCTGACCGCGGTCGCGACGGCCCCGCGGATGCGTTCGACCTGGGCGAGCAGTTGCCGCCGGTCGGTGCGGATGTGGACGACCCGGATCCCGTCGCTCGGGCGAACGGCCGCCGCGAGGTCGGACGGCGTATCGACCCGGGTGTACGACGTACGCGTGGCCGCGCACAGCGCCTGCAGGTCGGTGCCGTGCGGCGTGCCGAAGATGCGCTCGAAGGCGGCCGCGTGCTCGGGCGCGCCCTGCTCCAGCAGCCCGAAGATGCCGCCGCCGTCGTTGTCGACGACGACGATCGTCAGGTCCGGCCTCGGCTCGCCCGGGCCGATGACGAGGCCGTTCGCGTCGTGCAGGAACGTCAGGTCGCCGACGACCGCGTAGGCCGGTGCGCCGCCCGTCGTCCGCTGGTGCGCGAGCGCCGCGCCGACCGCGGTCGAGACCGTGCCGTCGATGCCGGCCACCCCGCGGTTAGCGAGCGCCCGAAGTGCGCCGAGGTCGCCCGCCGCGATGTCGAAGTCACGAACCGGCAACGAGGATCCCAGCAGGACCAGCGAACCCGCGGGCGCGGTGCGAGCGAGGTCACGAGCGACGCGCAGGCCCGACAGGGAACCTTCGCCGTCGAGCACTGCGTCGAGAGCGGCGCGGGCGCGGGCCTCCACCTGGACCCAGGCGAGCAGCCAGTCCGCGTCGGGCTCCGCGCCGGCGATCTCCGCCGGCAGACCCAGCGCGACGGATGCGGCCTGCCGCCCGGCGTCGGCCCACCGCGGGCCGGCCACCCGCACCTCGGTGCGAATCGCCGGGTCGCGCAGCAGCGCCTGCACCCCGCGGGTCAGTGTCGGGCGGCCGACGACGAGCACGCGCTCCGGTCGCAGCTCGTCGAGCAGGCCGGGGACCGCCAGCAGCAGCGGGTAGGTCGTGACCGCGTGATCTCCCGCCCGCGCGCCGCTGGAAGGTTCGGCGAGGACCGGCCACCCGGCGGCCTCGGCGAGCCGGACCGCCCGGACGCCGAGGTCACCGGGCGCGTCACCGGCGACGACCAGCGTGCGTGCGGGCCGGGGGTCGATCGGTGCCGGTCTCACCTCGGCCGGTCCGACGTGCGTCCACGGCGCACCGCCCGGCCGGCCGGGCGGTGCGGTGCCAGAGTCGGGGGTGAGCGGGTCGCGCAGCGGCAGGTTGAGATGCACCGGCCCGGGGTCGCCGGTCAGGGCGCCGGTCGCGGCGGCAAGGGTCCGGTCGACCACGGTCCGCCAGTAGGCCGCTCCGCCCGCTTCCGACGGCGTGCCGATCTCTGCGTAGAGGCGGACGGCGTCCCCGTAGAGCTTGACCTGGTCGACCGTCTGGTTGGCCCCGGCTCCGCGCAGCTCCGGCGGCCGGTCGGCGGTGAGCACGAGCAGCGGCACGCCCGACTCCGCCGCCTCGAGGACTGCCGGGTGCAGGTTGGCCGCGGCCGTGCCCGAGGTGCAGCAGACCGGCACCGGCGCGCCCGAGGCCTTGGCCAGGCCGAGCGCGAGGAACGCCGCCGACCGCTCGTCGACGCGCACGTGCAGCCGCAACCGCCCGTCGGCATCGGCGGCGTGCAAGGCGAACGACAGCGGGGCGTTGCGGGACCCGGGCGAGAGGACGGCCTCGCGTACGCCGCAGCGCACGAGCTCGTCGACCAGCACGGTCGCGAAGACGGTCGAGGGGTTCACGCCAGCGCCCGCACCGCGTGCAGGCGCACCCGCCACAGCTCCGTGGCCTGCTCGTCCGCGGCGACGGCGGCGAGCATCTCGGGCGAGGGTGCCGGACGTCGCACCGGCAGGGCTCCGTCGACCGGCAGCAACGGGTCGTCGACCACATCGGCGGTCAGCAGCTGCACGGTCGCGAGACCACAGGCGTGCGGCAGCTCCGGCAGCGCGGCGGCCAGCGCGACACCTGCGGCGATGCCGACCGAGGTCTCCAGCGCGGACGACACGACCACCGGCAACCGGCACTCGTCGGCCAGCCGCAGGCAGGCGTGCACGCCGCCGAGCGGCTGCACCTTGAGCACGACGATGTCCGCCGCGCCCAGCCGGGCCACCCGCAACGGGTCCGACGCCCGGCGCACGGACTCGTCGGCAGCGATCGGCACGTCGACCCGGCGGCGGACGGCGGCCAGCTCCTCGACAGTCGGGCAGGGCTGCTCGACGTACTCCAGCCCACCCGCCGCCCGGTCCAGCGCGCGGATGCGAGCGACCGCGGTCTCGACGTCCCAGGCGGCATTGGCGTCGACCCGCACGTGCCCGCCCGGGCCCAGCGCGTCGCGGACGGCGGCCACCCGCTCGAGGTCGGCCGACTCGGGCTGCCCCGGCTCGGCAACCTTCACCTTCGCCGTGCGGCAGCCGGCGGACCGGCGTACGACCTCGGCTGCCTGCTCGGGGCCGACCGCCGGCACGGTGACGTTGACCGGCACCGACGAGCGCACCGGGGCGGGCCATGGCCGCTCGGCCGACTCCGCTGCCGCCCGCCACCAGGCAACCGACTCCGCGGCGTCGTAGTCCCAGAACGGCGAGAACTCCGTCCAACCGGCCGGCCCCTCCCAGAGCACCGCCTCGCGGGTCGTGATGCCGCGGAACCGCGTGCGCATCGGGATCGCGACGGTCACGGGAGCCGACAGGCCAGCGGGCGGCGGGGTCTCCGTCCCGTCGGCGGTGGGCTGCGGCATGCGACCTATGATCCCGGACGTGGGTGAGCGGGCCGTCTCGGAGTTGTTCGACCCGGCGGCATGGAGGCCCGTGGCGGGCTTCGACTTCACCGACATCACCTACCACCGGGCCGTCGACACGGGCGCCGTGCGGGTCGCGTTCGACCGGCCGGAGGTGCGCAACGCGTTCCGGCCGCACACGGTCGACGAGCTCTACCGGGCGCTGGACCACGCGCGGCAGACCTCCGACGTCGGCTGCGTGCTGCTGACCGGCAACGGCCCGTCGCCGAAGGACGGCGGGTGGGCGTTCTGCTCCGGCGGCGACCAGCGGATCCGCGGGCGCGACGGCTACCGCTACGCGGAGGGCACCGACGCGGCGAGCATCGACCCGGCGCGGTCCGGCCGGCTGCACATCCTCGAGGTGCAGCGGCTCATCCGCTTCATGCCGAAGGTCGTCATCTGCGTGGTGCCCGGCTGGGCCGCCGGTGGCGGGCACAGCCTGCACGTGGTCAGCGACCTCACCCTCGCCAGCCGCGAGCACGCGCGCTTCAAGCAGACCGACGCCGACGTGGCGAGCTTCGACGGCGGCTTCGGGTCGGCCTACCTCGCCCGCCAGGTGGGGCAGAAGTTCGCGCGCGAGATCTTCTTCCTCGGCCGGGACTACGACGCCGAGGCCGCGCACCGCATGGGCATGGTCAACGAGGTCGTCGCGCACGCCGACCTGGAGTCGGTGGCCCTCGACTGGGCCCGCGTGATCAACCGCAAGAGCCCGACGGCGCAGCGGATGCTGAAGTTCGCCTTCAACCTCGTCGACGACGGGCTGGTCGGCCAGCAGGTGTTCGCCGGCGAGGCGACGCGGCTGGCCTACATGACCGACGAGGCGGCCGAGGGGCGCGATGCGTTCCTCGAGAAGCGGCCGCCGGACTGGTCGGCGTTCCCCTGGCACTTCTAGTGGCCCGCACGCTCGAGCCGCGGCCCTGCCCGACCGGGCCGGCGGTTCTCGACATCTGGTGGCAGCCGCTCGCGGCCGCGCTCGACGGCGGCGGGCCGGCGCTGCTGCCGGTGCCGGACGGGCCGGCAGCGGACGGCGTCCTCGCCATGGGGCGCGCCGGCGAGCCGATCGACGACGACGTCGCCCTGGTCGTGCCCACGTCCGGGTCGACCGGCGAACCGAAGGGCGCGCAGCTCACGACCGCGGCGCTGCGGCACTCCGCCGCGGCAACCCTCGAGCGGCTCGGCGGGCAGGGACAGTGGCTGCTCGCCCTGCCGGTGACCCACATCGCGGGCCAGCAGGTGCTGGTCCGCTCGCTGCTCGCGAACACCCCGCCGGTCTGCCTCGATCTGTCCTGCGGCTTCACGGCCGAGGGGTTCGCGGCGGCAACGGAGGCACTCACCGCCCAACGCCGCTACACCGCCCTGGTGCCCACCCAGCTGGCCCGCCTGCTCGACGACGCGCCGGCCGCGCTCACGTCGTACGACGCGGTGCTCGTCGGCGGTGCGGCCACTCCCCCGGCCCTGCTGGCGCGCGCCCGCGACGCCGGCGTCCGGGCGGTGACCACCTACGGGATGAGCGAGACCGCCGGCGGCTGCGTCTACGACGGGCTGCCGCTCGACGGCGTGCGGGTGCGCCTCGCCGGCGACGGGCGCATCCTGCTCGGCGGCCCGACGGTCTTCCGCGGCTACCGGCTGCGGCCGGACCTGACGGCCGCCGCGCTGGAGACCGCCGACGGGACGACCTGGCACGTGACCAACGACATCGGCCGGCTGGACGGGGGGCGGCTCGAGGTGCTCGGCCGCCGTGACGACGTCATCGTGACCGGCGGCGAGAAGGTGGCCCCGGTCCCGGTCGAGGCGGCGCTGTGCGCCCTGGCCGGCGTGCGCGCCGCGGCCGTCGTGGGCGTCGCGGACCGCGAGTGGGGGCAGCGCGTCGTCGCCGCGGTCGTCGCCGCCGACCCGAGCCGGCCGCCGACCCTCGACGCGGTGCGCGCCGGGCTGACCGCGCTGCCGCGTCACGCCCTGCCCCGCGAGGTCGTGGTCGTCGCCGCCCTGCCACTGCTGGCCTCCGGCAAGACCGACCGCGACGCCGTACGCCGTCTGGTGACCGGCGCGTGACCGCCACCGCGCAGCAGTGGGTCGAGGGGGCCCGCCCACGCACGCTGCCGGCGGCGATCGCACCGGTGGCCGTGGGGACCGGCGCGGCGGTCGCCGTCGACGACGGCATCTGGTGGAAGGCGCTGCTCGCCCTCGTCGTCGCCCTCGCCCTCCAGGTCGGCGTCAACTACGCCAACGACTACAGCGACGGGGTCCGCGGCACCGACGCCACCCGCGTCGGGCCGTTCCGGCTCGTGGGATCGGGCGCAGCCTCGCCGGGCAGCGTGCGCGCCGCCGCGCTGGCGGCGTTCGCCGTCGGCGCCGCCGCGGGCCTCGTCCTGGCCGCGACGACCTCCTGGTGGCTGCTGCTGGTCGGCGCCGCCGCCCTGGTCGCCGCGTGGACCTACACGGGCGGACCACTGCCCTACGGCTACCGGGCGCTGGGAGAGGTCTTCGTCTTCCTGTTCTTCGGACTGGTCGCCGTGCTCGGCACGACCTACGTGCAGGCCGGCACGGTCACCTGGCCGGCCGCCGCCGGCGCGGTCGCGATCGGCGCGTGGGCCTGCGCGATCCTCGTCGCCAACAACCTGCGCGACATCCCCACCGACACTGCCACCGGCAAACGCACCCTCGCGGTCGTCCTCGGCGCTCGGCGCAGCCGGATCCTGTACGCCGCCCTCGTGACCCTCCCCGTGCTGGCCTGCCTCGCCGTGGCGCCGGCGCATCCGGTGACCCTGATCGCGCTCGCCACGGTTCCCGTCGCCGTCCGGCTGGCAAGGACCGTGCTGGGAGGCGCCTCAGGACGCGACCTCATCCCGGTCCTCGCCGGCACCGGCCGGGCCGAGCTCGTCTACGCGGCGCTGTTCGCCGTCGGCCTCGCGGTGAGCTGAATCTAGAGTGGGCCCTCCCCCTGCGAAAGGAACCTCGATGGCCGCAACGACCAAGGTCGCCGCGATCGCCCAGCTCACCGCCGCCGACGGCAAGCGCGACGAGCTCGTCGCCGTGCTACGTGATCTCGTGAAGGCCGTCGGCGACGGCGAGCCCGACACGCTGGTCTACGCGATGCACACCGACGACGCTGACGAGACCACCGTCTGGTTCTACGAGCTCTACGCGTCCGCCGACGCGGCCGCGGCCCACAGCAAAGGGAGCGCGCTGCGCGAGATCGGCAGCCGGCTGGCTGGCCTGGTGGCCGGACCGCCGGTGGTGCACCGGCTGAGCCCGCAAGCCGCTCACGGCCTGAGCCTCTGACCGGATCCGGGTCGGTCGGCCCGTCGGCCGCCGAGGCCGCCTGAACGCCTCGCAATCTGCCGGCCACTAGAGTCGCGAGGCGTGACGACCGAGGACGACACCGAGCCGAAGGAGTACCGCCAGCACCGCTTCGCTCCCCCGCCGGGAGCGACCGACATCCTGCTGGTGCGCCACGGTGAGTCCGCCCCCGCGCGCGAGGACCGGCCGTTCGAGCTCGTCGACGGCCAGGGCGATCCCGAGCTCGCCCCGGAGGGTCGTGAGCAGGCGAGGCGGGTCGCCGAGCGGCTGTGCAACGAGCCGATCGACGCGGTCTACGTGACCTCGCTGCGGCGAACCCGCGAGACCGCCCAGCCGCTGCTCGACCGCCTCGGCATCGAGGCCACCGTGGAGCGGGAGTTCCGGGAGGTGCACCTCGGCGACTGGGAGAGCGGCATCTTCCGCAAGCACGTCTCCGAGGGGCACCCGATCGCCGTGCAGATGGGCCTGCAGGAGCGCTGGGACGTGATCCCCAACGCCGAGAAGTCCGAGGACTTCGCCGCCCGCGTCCGCGGCGCCGTGGAGAAGATCGCCGCCGCCCACCCGGACGGCCGGGTGGTGGTGTTCACCCACGGCGGCGTCATCGGTCAGGTGCTGTCGCTGGCCAGCCGGTCGCGGCCGTTCGCGTTCCTCGGGGCCGACAACGCGTCGATCTCGCAGATCGTGGTCACCGGCGAGCGCTGGATCGTGCGGCGGTTCAACGACACCGCGCACCTCGGCCCGCTCTTCAGCGTCGAGCCCGACCCGCTCACCTAGCCGGGCCGGCACCAGCCGGTTCCGTCAGGTCGATCCGCACCGCCCGGAAGCGACGCGGCATGTCGTCGAGGACGGCCCGGCGCGGCACGGGCACGTCGAGGTGCCACTGGCCGACCAGCGGGACCAGCGGGGCGAGCCGCCGGTCCTCGAGCACGGTGTCGAGGGCACGGCGGTCGCCGCCGACGACCACCGCGTCGAGGATGTCGGCAACCGGCAGCAGGACGCGCGCGGCGGTGTCGGCCGCCGCGGCGAGGGCGACCCGCGCCTGGCCCTCGCGCCGGCGGGCGAACCGCTGCTGCGACTGGCCCCCTGCGGCCGAGCGCCCGTGCACCGGTCGCGCGCCGACCTTGGAGGCCGTCAGCGTCGCACCCTGGAAGACCCCCACGGCGTAGCCGCCGAGGCGCACGAGCAGCACTCCCACCCGACGTTCGGCCAGCGCGTGCGCGACGAGCCCGGCGTAGGCCGCCGTGCACTCCGCCAGCGGCGGGAACGGCACGTGCGCCGTGACGGCAGCACCGTCGGCGGCGCGCAGCTCGACCCGGTCGGCGTACGCCGTCACCGTGACCGGCCCGTGCCGCTCGGCGAAGCCGTCCAGCCAGCGTTCGAGCCGTTCCGGCGCCACCTCGAGGCGGCGGGTGAAAGATGGCAGCATGGCGAACGACAGCGTGGCAGGGCAAATCCAGGAGATCTGGCGCTACCCGGTGAAGAGCATGCGGGGCGAGCGCATGGACGCCGCGCACCTGACCGCCACCGGGCTGCTCGGCGACCGCGGGTGGGCCACTCGCGACGAGCGGCGGGGCGGCATCCGTGGCGCGAAGAAGATCCGCGACCTGATGCTGTGCGCCGCGACCTACGTCGCCGAGCCGACGCCCGACAGCCCGACCCCGCACGTGGTCATGACGCTGCCCGACGGATCCGCGGTGCGCAGCGACGACTCCGACGCGGCGACGCGGTTGAGCCGGGCGATCAACCACCCCGTCACGCTGTGGCCGTTGCAGCCGGCGGATGACCTCGACCACTACCGCCGCGGCCCGGCCGACCACGAGGACGTGGTCGAGGAGCTGCGGGACATCTTCGGGCGCGGCGAGGACGAGCCGCTGCCCGACCTGTCGGGGTTGCCACCGGTGATCTTCGAGTTCGAGTCGCCGCCCGGGACCTACTACGACGCCTACCCGGTGCACATCGTCACGACGGCCACGCTGCGCACGCTCGGCCGGCTCGGGGAGCGCGATGCGCCCGACGTACGCCGGTTCCGGCCGACCATCCTCGTCGACACGCCCGACGCCGACGGCTTCCCCGAGCGCGACTGGATCGGCTCGACCGTCCGGGTGGGCGAGGTCGAGATCGAGGTGGTCACCGACTGCCCACGCTGCTCGATGGTGCAGCTGCCGCAGCAGGGGCTGCCCGCCGACAAGCCGCTGCTGCGCACGGTCGTGCGCGACGCCAACCAGAACGTCGGCGTCTACTGCAACGTGCGCACGCCCGGCCGGATCAGCGTGGGCGACTCCCTCACCCGGTAGGGCGAATCCCCTCGCCGTCCGAGGCATCGGGGCGGCAAATCGCCGCAGGATGCTGTCTATTCGCGCCCGGACGTTGTAGAACGACGTTCGGAACGGCCGAGGGGAGCGCCGCATGACCGCAGTGGTGGAGACGAGGGACGGTCGCGTCCGGGGCGAGGAGGTCGACGGCCTGCGCCGGTTCCTCGGCATCCCGTTCGCGGCGACGACCGCCGGCGCCGGGCGCTGGCGGGCCCCCGCGCCCGCACAACCGTGGACCGGCGAGCGCGACGCGACGGCGTTCGGGCCCGTCGCGCCGCAGCCCGACGGCATGCTCGCGCTGCTCCCGGTCGGCGCGGTCCAGGACGAGGACTGCCTGACGCTCAACGTCTGGACCCCCGGCGTGGCAGGCCGGCGGCCGGTGATGGTCTGGGTGCACGGCGGCGCGTTCCGGCAAGGAGCGGCGCGCAGCGCGATGTACGACGGTGCCGCGCTGGCTCGCCGCGGCGACGTCGTCGTCGTCTCGCTCAACTACCGGCTCGGCGCCCTCGGCTTCCTGGCCCACCCCGACCTGCGCGACGGCGACGGCGGGCCCGCCGGCAACTGGGGCATGCTCGACCAGGTCGCGGCCCTGCAGTGGGTGCGCGACAACATCGCGGCGTTCGGTGGCGACCCGGGCAACGTGACGGTCTTCGGCGAGTCGGCGGGCTCGATGGCGATCGGCTGCCTGCTCGCGTCACCGTCGACGAAGGGCCTCCTCCACAAGGCGATCCTGCAGTCCGGCGCCCCGTCCGCGCTCGCCCTCGACCAGGCCGCGGAGATCGCCGAGCGGCTCGCCAAGGCGGCCGGCGTCACGTCGGTGGCCGAGCTGCGCGACGTGCCGGTTCCGGCGATCCTCGCCGCCCAGCAGCAGATCGACGCCGAGGACGCCGCCCTTCGGCTGATCCCGTCGGTCGACGGCCACTTCCTCGACCGGGCACCCCTGGCCGCCCTCGCCTCCGGCGCGGCCGCGCACGTACCGACCGTGATCGGCACCAACCGCGAGGAGTGGAAGCTGTGGGCGCCGGCCGACCCGCGCTCGCGCGACCTCGACGACGCCGGCCTGCGCCGGCGGCTGAGCCGGGTCTACGACGCGACCGACGCCGAGATCGACGCGCTGGTCGAGGAGTTCACCCGGGCCCGCGCCGCCACCGGCCAGGCCATCGCGCCCAACGACCTGTGGTTCGCACTCGAGACCGAGCGCGTCTTCCGGGCGCCGGCGATGCGCACCGCCGAGACCCTGGCCGCCCACCAGCCCGCGACCTTCGCCTACCTCTTCACCTACGGTTCGCCGGCGATGCACGGCTGGCTCGGCGCCTGCCACGCACTCGAGATCGCCTTCGTGTTCGGCACGCAGGGTCAGGCCGAGACCGCGCTGTTCACCGGCAGCGGGCCGGAGGCCGACCGGCTGTCGGAGTGGCTGATGGACTCCTGGCTCGCCTTCGCCCGCACCGGCGACCCGTCGACCGAGGCGCTCGGGAGATGGCCCGGCTATGACGCCCGGCGCCGCCCCACCCTGGTCATCGGCACCGAGCACGCGATCGTCGACGCGCCCTACGACGACGAGCGGGGCACCGTGGCCGCCCTGCTCTACCGGGACGACGCGTGACCGCCGTCGAGAGCCGCACCCCGGAGCAGGTCCGGGCGGCGGCGGGCGTCGGCATGACGCTCGCCCTGCACGCGAGCGCCGACCCGGACCACCCGGCGCTTCTCACCCCGCACGGCGACCGGACGTTCGGCGAGCTCAACGCCAACGTCAACCGGCTCGTCCGCTACCTGCGCGGCCAGGGCCTGCAGGCCGGCGACGCGCTGGCGCTCGTCTGCAGCAACCGGCCGGAGTTCGCCGAGGTCTACTACGCGTGCCTGCGCGCCGGGCTGCGCATCACGCCGGTCAACTGGCACCTCACCGGCGAGGAGATGGGCTACATCGTCGACGACTGCGAGGCCAAGGCCGTCGTCGCCGACGTGCTCTTCGCCGCCGCCGTCCGCGAGGCCGTCGCCGCCGCCCCGCACGTCAGGGTCAAGCTCGCGGTGGCCGGACCGATCGACGGCTTCACGGCCTACGACGACGCGTTGGCCGGCCAGTCCGCCGACGACATCGACGACCCGGTCCTCGGCAAGGGGATGCTCTACACCTCGGGGACGACCGGGCGGCCCAAGGGAGTCGACCGGCCGCCGGTCACCGGGCGTCCCGACCCAGGCGCGATCACGATCGCGGTCGCCGCCGCGGCCCGCCAGGACCCCGCGACCGACGTGCACCTGTGCACCGGGCCGCTCTACCACGCCGCGCCGCTCGCCTTCTCCCTCGCGGGTCCCCTCGGGGCGGGGGTCACGACCGTCGTGATGGACGGGTGGGACCCGGAGGAGATGCTGCGGCTCGTCGACGCGCACCGAGTGAGCCACACCCACGTCGTGCCCACGATGTTCCACCGGCTGCTCGCGCTACCCGACGACGTCAAGGCGCGCTACGACGTCTCGTCGCTTCGCTTCGTCGTGCACGGCGCCGCGCCGTGCCCGGTCGAGGTGAAGAAGGGGATCATCGAGTGGTTCGGGCCGGTGGTGTTCGAGTACTACGCGGCAACCGAGGGCGGCGGCACGTTCGTCGGCTCCGAGGAGTGGCTGGCCCGGCCGGGCACCGTCGGCAAGCCGCTGGTCGACGATCTGATCCGCATCCTCGACGACGAGGGCAACCTGCTGGCCGCCGGCGAGGTGGGCACGGTCTACATGCGCGCGTCGCAGAACGGCCGCTTCCGCTACTTCAAGGACGAGGCGAAGACCGAGGGCAGCTACCGGGGTGACTACTTCACCCTCGGCGACCACGGCTACCTCGACGACGAGGGCTGGCTGTTCCTGACCGGTCGCATCGCGGAGCTGATCATCTCCGGCGGGGTCAACATCTACCCGGCCGAGGTCGACGCGGTGCTGCTCGAGCACCCGGCCGTCGGCGACGCCGGCACCATCGGCGTGCCCAACGTCGAGTGGGGCGAGGAGGTCAAGGCGGTCGTCGAGCTGCGCGCCGGCCACCAGCCCTCCGAGGCGCTGGCCGCCGAGCTCATGCAGTGGTGCCGCGACCGGCTGGCCCACTACAAGTGCCCGCGCAGCGTCGACTTCGTCGCCGAGCTGCCGCGCCACGACAACGGCAAGCTCTACCGCCGCAAGCTGCGGGAGATGTACGCCTAGCTGCCCCAGTCGGGCCGCAGCGGCATGCCGGAGGCCGCGTCGGGCCCGAGCTTGACTCCGAGCACCTGGTGCAGCTGGATCCGGTCGGTCTCGAACCCCAGCCGCGACGCGGCGAGGTAGAGCCGCCACACGCGCGACTTGCCGATGCCGACCTCCTCGACGGCCTCGTCCCAGTGGCCGTCGAGGTTGGCCGACCAGGCGGTGAGGGTCTTCGCGTAGTGCTCGCGGAGGTTCTCCTCGTGGCGGATCTCGAAGCCGTGGTTCTGCATCACCGAGACGATGTGGCCGAGACCGAGCAGCTCTCCGTCGGGGAACACGTAGCGATGGATGAAGCCACGCCGCTTGATGACCGACTCGGTGGTCGTCGGCCGCATGATGCAGTGGTTGAGCAGCCGGCCCTGCGGGCGCAGCTTCGACTGCAGGAACGAGAAGTAGGCCGGCAGCTGGGCCTTGCCGATGTGCTCGGTCAGCCCGATCGACGAGACGGCGTCGAAACCGTCCTCGCGTACGTCGCGGTAGTCCATGTGCCGCACCTCGGCCAGGTCGGACAGGCCGGCCTCGGCGATGGCCTTCTGCGCCCACTCGGCCTGCTGCCGCGACAAGGTGACGCCGATCGCCTGCACGCCGTAGTGCCGGGCCGCATGCATGACCATGCCGCCCCAGCCGCAGCCGACGTCGAGCAGCCGCATGCCGGGCTGCAGCCCTAGCTTGCGGGCCACCAGGTCGTGCTTCTCGTACTGCGCCTCCTCGAGGCTCGCGTCGGCGCGCGGGAAGACCGCGCAGGTGTAGGCCATCGAGGGCCCGAGCAGCCACTCGTAGAACGTGTTCGACACGTCGTAGTGGTGAGAGATCGCCTGCGCGTCGCGGCCCTTGGAATGCCGCCGGCCGCGCAGCCGCACCTCCTGCGCCGGCTTGGGCGGCCGTCGTAGCGCAGCCGGGCCGAGGGTTCGGGCGATCTCGGCGCGGTCGGCCCACGACAGCGCGGTCACCGACGGCTGCGAGAGCCGGGTGAGCGCGGCGTACATCTCCCCGTCGACGTCGATCTCGCCGGCGATGTAGGCACGCGCGAGACCGAGCTCACCGGGTGACGAGACGAGGTAGGACACGGCACGTGGCGAGCGGATCGCCACGTGGATGTCGGCGTCGACAGGCCCGGCCGTGCTGCCGTCGTACGCCGTGAAGCGCACGCCGTCCTGACCGGCGACGACATGGTGGAACGCCTCCGCGATCTGCACGGGTCTTCACCTTCCTGCGGGGGTCAGCGGCGCTCGACGCACTTCGCGTAGAGGTCGAGCAGCCGGCCGTGGGGGTCGTAGCGACGCTTGAGGTCACCGTAGGTGCTGCCGCCGTAGAGAGGCCAGAACTCCTCCGGCGTGTAGTGAGCCGTCGAGTAGAGAGACTTGCGCCCGCCCAGCTCGCCGACGAGTGCCTCGACCCGACGGTTGTGCGTGTCGGCGGGCTGACGGGGTGCCAGGGGCACGGTGCCCCAGAAGCCGAAGTTGACGTAGAGCGCGCCGGGATCCATCGCGTAGAGGTCCCAGGTGCTCGACCGGTCGCGCTGGCGCAACGGGCACATCCACACCGGCCGCATGCCGACGTCGCGGTCGAACGCGGCCAGGAAGTCACCGGCCCGGCCGACGGGGATCTCCACGTCCTGGATGACCGGCTCCGTGGCGGGCCGGCCGCGCAACCGGTCGTAGCGGCGCTTGACGCCGTAGCGGTTCTCGAGCGCGACCAGCCTCCAGTAGACGTCGGAACGCAGCCACCGCTTCGGCCACAAGCGGCGCACCAGCGGCCGCTGCACGCCAAACGCCCCGGAGCACCAGAACCAGTCGGTGTCCCAGCGCCACAGGTAGTCGTGGATCGTCAGGTAGTCGGTCTCGCGCTGCTGGATCGACCGGTAGTAGATGTGCTCGCCGGTGTAGTCGCTGGTCCGCGCGGCGGTGTCCGCGAAACGCCCGGTGGTCAGGTAGAGCTCCTCCGGCGAGAACGCGACGCCGTCGAGGAAGTCGATGTCGTCCTCGACCAGGCGCTGCATCGCCGCGAAGCACTCGGCCGCGGAGGAGAAGCGGTGATGGGTCAGCGCGACGTAGGGCCGCACCGGCTGCAGCTCGATGCGCAGCCGAAGCGCGTAGCCCAACGTGCCGTAGGAGTTCGGGAAGCCGTAGAAGAGGTCGCGGTGCTCGCCCTGCGGCCGCACGCACAGCACCTCGCCCGCGCCGGTGAGCACGTCCATCTCGAGCACGGACTCGTGCGGCAGGCCATGCCGGAACGACGTCGACTCGATGCCCAGCCCGGTCACCGCACCGCCGAGCGTGATGGTCTTCAGCTGCGGCACGACCAGCGGCATCAGCCCGTGCGGCAGCGTCGCCGCGACGAGGTCCTCGTAGGTCGTCATCCCGAGCACGTCCGCGGTCCGCGCCTGCGGATCGATCGCGAGGACGCCGGAGAACGCGTCGACGCCGAGCCGGGTGACGCCCGACCGCTGCCGGGTGCGGAACAGGTTCGACGTGCGCTTGCCCAGCCGCACGGCGGCGTCGGGCGGGGCCGCCGCCAGGTCGGCCCGCAGCCGGTCGACGGCGGCGCGGTAGGCGGCGTACGCCGGTCCGGCGGTCTTCGACGACTCGGTGAGCGTCATCCCTGCATTGTTCATCACGCCGAAACACACGCGCAGCGATGCGGAAACCTGATCGGCGGACGCTCCCCGCCATGCACATCGACAGCGGCGCGACCGCCTGGGTGCTGGTGAGCGCTGCCCTCGTGCTGCTCATGACCCCGGGGCTCGCGTTCTTCTACGGCGGGATGGTGCGGTCCAAGCACGTGCTCGCGATGCTCATGCAGAACGTCGTGTGCATGGGCATCGTCGGCGTGCTGTGGGTGCTCGCGGCCTACAGCCTGGCGTTCGGCAAGGACGCCGGCTTCGGCCTGATCGGCGACGCGCACCAGTTCGGGCTGGCGCACATGCAGGAGGCGGTCGCCGGCTATCACGGGGCGCTGGCGCAGTCGATCCCGCCGCTGGCGTTCGTCGCCTTCCAGCTGATGTTCGCCGTCATCACCCCGGCCCTGATCACCGGCGGCATCGCGGACCGGGTGAAGTTCGGCGCGTTCGCCGTGTTCGTCGTGATCTGGCTCCTGGTCGTCTACGCGCCGATCGCCCACTGGGTGTTCTCCCCCGAGGGCTGGCTCTTCCAGCGGGGCGCCGAGGACTTCGCGGGCGGCACCGTCGTGCACGCCAACGCAGGCGCCGCCGCACTCGCCCTGGTGCTCGTCCTCGGCAAGCGGGTCGGCTGGCCGCGAGAACCGATGCGCCCGCACAACCTGCCGTTCACGCTGCTCGGCGCCGGCCTGCTGTGGTTCGGCTGGTTCGGCTTCAACGCCGGCTCTGCCCTGGGCGCCAACCAGACCGCGGCCTACGCCTTCGTCAACACCAACACGGCGACGGCCGCGGCGATGCTGGCCTGGCTCCTGGTCGAACGGCTGCGCGACGGTCACCCGACGACGCTGGGTGCTGCGTCCGGCGCGGTGGCCGGGCTCGTCGCGATCACCCCCGCCGCGGGCTACGTCAGCCCACTCGGGTCGATCGCGATCGGCCTGGTCGCCGGCGCGGTGTGCGCCTGCGCGATCGGCCTGAAGTACCGCCTGGGCTACGACGACGCGCTCGACGTCGTGGGGGTGCACCTGGTCGGCGGGGTGCTCGGCGCCCTGCTCATCGGCTTCTTCGGCACCGCCCGGGTGGGGGGTGCCAACGGGTTGTTCTACGGCGGCAGCGCGGGCCTCCTCGGCGAGCAGGCGCTCGCCGTCGTGACCGCCGTCGGCTACTCGTTCGTCGTCACCTACCTGCTCGCCAAGCTCCTCGACAAGGTCATCGGGCTGCGGGTGAGCCGCGACGACGAGCACGCCGGGCTCGACGCGACGCTGCACGCGGAGACGGCGTACGACCTCGGGGCCGTCCGCACCGGCGGCGCGCTCACCGCTCGAGTGCCGGGCACCTCCGGCGATGCCCCGCAAACGGTGGCGTACCGTACATAACCACCGTTACGGGGAACATCGGGAGACGACATGTCGCTTGCCGAGGGTGCGCGCTGGGCGCTCATGCACGGGTCCGCGCGGGCGCTGATGCGGCGGGCCCGGCGCAAGGGCGACCTGGTGCCGGCGCTGATGCTCGAGGGCGGCAGCGACGACCCCTACCCGATCTACGACGAGGTGCGCCGCCGCGGCAAGGTCGTACCCGGGACGTTCGCCTGGGCGACCGGCCACCACGACGTCGTCACCGAGGTGCTGCGCGACAACCGGTTCAGCGTCCGGTTCGACGGTGACGACACCCCGTGGTACATCCGGGCCGCGATCGCGGTCTCGCACGAGAAGGGCCTGTTCAACCCGGTCGAACCGCCGTCGATGCTCGCCGTCGACCCGCCGCAGCACACCCGCTACCGCAAGCTCGTGCAGAAGGCCTTCACCGCGCGCGCGGTCGAGCGGTTGCGCGACCGGGTGCACGAGATCACCGAGGAGCTGCTCGACGACCTCGCCCGGCGGCCCTCGGTCGACCTGGCCGCCGACTACGCGGGCATCCTGCCGGTGACGGTCATCGCGGAGATGCTCGGCGTGCCGACGTCGATGCGCGCGCAGTTCCTCGAGTGGGGCAACGAGGCCGCCCTCACCCTCGACATCGGCCTGCCCTACCGCGACTACCAGCGGGCGATGCACGGGCTGCGTGGGCTCAACGGCTGGTTCCGCGAGCACTTCGAGGCCGTTCGTCGCAACCCCAAGGACGACATCATCAGCGCGCTCGCCACGCTCGAGGACGAGGGCGATCGGCTCAACGACGACGAGCTGATGGCGACCGCCCTGCTCCTGCTCGGTGCCGGCTTCGAGACCACCGTCAACCTCATCGGCAACGGCGCCCTGGCCCTCGTGCAGCACCCGGAGCAGCTCGAAGCCCTGCAGGCCGAGCCCGAGCTGTGGCCGAACGCGGTCGAGGAGGTGCTCCGCTTCGACTCCCCCGTGCAGAGCACCGGCCGCCTCGCGACCGAGGACGTGGAGCTGGCCGGCGTCCACGTGCCGCGGCGGACGATCGTCGTGACGCTGCTCGGCGCGGCCAACCGCGATCCCGCGGTCTTCACGGAGCCCGACCGCTTCGACGTACGCCGTGCCAACGCTCGCGAGCACCTGGCGTTCTCCAGCGGCGTCCACTACTGCCTGGGCGCGAACCTGGCTCGGTTAGAGGGCGAGGTCGCGCTGCGCATGCTGTTCGACCGGTTCCCGGACCTGTCGCTCGCCGGGCAGCCGCACCGCCGTGACACCCGTACGCTGTGGGGCTACGACGCGATGCCGGTGGCGCTGCACGGCAGCAGCCGGCCGGTTCAGCCGGTCGGTGCGTAGCCGTCGGCCTCGTCGACGTCGTCCGGCAACTCCTCCAGGTCGGCGGGTTCGCGGCCCACGCAGAACCACGCGATGACCGCCGCGGCGAGCACCAGCGCACCCGACAGCAGCAGGGCGATGTCGAGCCCGGAGTAGAACGCGCTGTACGCCGCGTCGATCACCTGCTGGACGAGACCGGCGTGTCCCGCGGCTGCGGGGTTGGCCGACGCCGCAGCCGCGCCGCCGGAGCCGCCGCTCGGCAGCCCGCCGTGCTCGACGGCGTCGATGACGATCGCCTGGAAGCTGGCCGGGATGCCCAGCACCTGCAGGCGGTGGGTCAGGTCGGCGGTGAGCTGGGAGTTGACGACCGCGCCCAGCACGGCAACGCCGAACACCGCGCCGAGCTCGCGACTGGTGTTGGTGGCCGAGGCCGCCATCCCCGACCGGCGGGCCGGGACCACGGTCAGGACCGACGAGGTCACCGGGACCACGGCGAGCCCGAAGCCGAGGCCCACGAGCACGAGCGATCCGGCGAGCGGCAGGTAGCCGACGTGCGGACCGAGCACCGCGCCGGTCAGCAGGATGCCGGCGCCCGCGCAGAGGCAGCCGAGCGTCATCGGCAGGCGCGGCCCGATGCGCGCGACCCAGGGGCCCGCGCCGGCGGAGGCGAGGATCATCACGGCGGTCATCGGCAGGAACTGCTCGGCGGTGCGGTAGCCGCCGAAGCCGGCGATGACCTGCAGGTAGAGCGCGACGAAGAAGAAGATGGCGAACACGCCGAAGTAGGTCGCGAACGCCACCGTGTTGGCGCCGCTGAACGTCGGATTGCGGAAGAAGCGCAGGTCCAGCACGGGGCTCTCGCTGCGGCGCTCCGTGCGCACGAACAGCGCACCGGCGAGCACGGCGAACGCGAACAGCGCGAGGATCCACCACGTCGTGTAACCGCGCTGCTCACCGTCGATCACCGCGAAGATCGCCGCCGCCAGCGCCACGGCGCCGAGCAGGAACCCTCGCAGGTCCAGCCGCCCGGGACGGGGGTCGGCGTGCTCGGGCAGCGTGACGACCGCCGCCACGACGGCCAGCGCCCCGAACGCCAGGTTGAACCAGAAGATCTCCCGCCAGCCCGCGAGCCCGACCAGGGCCCCGCCGACCACCGGGCCGAGCGCCAGCGCGAGGGCGGCGACCGCCGCCCAGGCACCCAGCGCGCGGGCGCGGGCCCGCCGCTCCGGGTAGACGTGCCGGATCACCGACAGGGTGCCGGGCTCGGACGCCGCTGCCCCCACTCCCATGACGACACGGCCCGCGATGAGCATCGTGCTGCTCGTGGCGAGCGCGCAGACGACCGAGCCGGCGCAGAAGACCAGCACCCCGCCGAGCATCACGCGCTTGCGGCCGTACTGGTCGCCGAGCCGCCCACCGGCGAGCATCAGACTGGCGAAAGTCAGCGCGTAGCCGTTGACGACCCACTGCAGGCTGGTGACGCCCGCATGCAGGCTCGACTGGATGTCGGCGAGGGCGACGCTGACGACCGTGTTGTCGAGGAACGTCAGGAAGAGGATCGTGCAGAGGGTGACCAGAGCCCAGTGACCGCCGCCGCGCGGGGCAGGGGTGGCGGACGCCGCCGGTGTCCGCACTGTCACGGAAGGCACGCAGAAGTCGTGCTCGCTGCTGTCGAAGGCAAACGCTGCACCAACGATCTCGGCAGGCCCCGGGCCGGCCGCCACGGATGTGGGTAGGGCGCCTTCGTGTGGGTCTACGTGCTGTCGATCCTGGCCGCGCTGTGCTTCGGCGCCGGCTCGGTCGTGCAGCAGCGCGCGGCCTCCGAAGCGCCACCGGAGGACGTGCTGTCGTGGCGGTTGCTGCTGTGGCTGGTGCACCGCCCGCTGTGGCTGGCCGGCGTCGCCTTCGCCCTGGTCGGCAACCTCTTCGCCGCCAACGCGCTCGGTCGCGGCAGCATCGCGCTGGTCGAGCCCTTGTTCGTCGTACGCCTGCTCTTCGCACTCCCCCTGGCGGCGGCATGGATGCGCCGCTCGGTCCCGCGCCGCGACTGGGCCGGCGCGCTGGCGACGTCGCTGGGTCTGGCGATGTTCGTCGTCGCCGGCAACCCGCACCAGGGCACCCCCGACACGGCGTCCAACACGAGCTGGATCATCATGGGCGGCGCGCTGATCGGGCTTGCACTCGTGCTGATGGTGGTCGCCCGTCGGCTCGACCCGGTGCGAGCTGCTGTCCTGCTGGCCGCAGGCGCGGGGCTGACGTTCGGCCTGCAGGCCGCGTTGACCGGCAGCGCCATGCACATCCTCAAGTCCGACGGGCTGACCGGGATGCTGACGTCTTGGCATCCCTACGCCGTCGCCGCGGTCGCGTTGTTCGGCACCCTGCTCATCCAGAGCGCCTACGAGAGTGCGCCCCTGCCCGCGTCCTTTCCGGCGCTCGTGACCGTCGAGCCTCTCGTGGGCATCGCCCTCGGCGTCGGCGTGCTCGGCGGGTCGATCCGGTTCGCTCCACTGCCCTTCGCGATCGAGATCGCGGGGATCGCGGTCATGGTCGGGGGCATCTACCTGCTGGCGAGCTCGCCGCTGGTGACCGGACAGCTCGACCGGCTCGAGCGCCGGCACGAGGAGGGGCTCGCCTACCGCACCGAGGAGGAGCTCGAGCGCGACCTGCTGCAGCTCAACCTCGACCTCGACCGGTTCGAGCAGCACCTCGGCGAGCCCGCGTTGCTGCGCAAGGACCGCAAGCAGATCGGGCACGACCTCGCGCGCATCGAGACCGAGGTCGAGCGGCTGTGCGCGCTGCAGGACGACATCCGCCGGCACCGCGCCGCCGAACGCGAGCACATGGAGTCACGTACGGCGGCGGAGCGTCGGCACTTCTACGAGGAGCACGACCCCCTGCTCGACCTACGCGAGCAGGAGATCGACCAGCGCGCGCAACGGCTCCACGGCCGGGCCGAACGGCTGCGCGAGCGGGCCCGTGAGCTCACCGCGGAGGCGGTGGAGGCGAGCAAGTCGTCGCCCTAGGACCTGCTCAGGACGGCTGCCAGAGCGGCTTGGGCACCTCGAAGCCGAGCGGGTCGCCCCACCCGTTGCGGAAGGCGACCTCGTGCACCGGCACCCGCTCGGCGACCCCCCACCGGCCGGTCGGGTAGCCGAACGACACGCAGCACGCCATCCGCCAGCCGTCGTCGCGCGGTACGCCGAGGATCTCGAGCACCTCGTCGTGGTGGAAGAAGCTGAGCACGGTCGTCAGCGCCGTGCCGACGCCCTCCGCGCGGGCGGCCAGCATCGCGCTCCAGATCGCTGGGTAGATCGACCCGCCGCTCGGGTCGAACCGGCTGAAGGCGAACAGGAAGAGCGGCGTCTCCTCGAAGTGGTCCGCGAGGTGCTGCGCCGACCGCTGCACCTGCAGCATCTGCTTCGACTCCGGCGTCTCCGGCGACTTCTGCGCTGCCGCGATGCGGTCGGCGTAGACCGTCACCCACAGCTGGCCGATGGAGTGCCGATAGAGCTCGCCGACCTTCGCCTTGCGGTCGGGGTCGTCAAGCAGCAGGAAACGCCAGTCCTGGCTGTTGCCACCGCTCGGCGCCCGGATCGCGGCGTCGAGGATGCGCGCCTGCACCTCGTGCGGCACCGGGTCGGGCTTCACCCGGCGGTGCGCGCGGGTCGTGTAGAGCACCTCGTAGACGTCCATCCGCACTCTCTAGCAGATGGAAACGATCACGTCGGGCAGCGGTCTCCCTTCGGGCGCATGCCGCCGGTGCCCTTGTTGTAGGAGAACCACGCGCCGGAGTGTGACTGCACCTCGACGCAGAAGGCCTTGTCGGTGTCCGTCGTGACCGCGCTCCCGTCGTCAGAGACGAGCACGAGGCTCGCCATGTCGACGTCGGGCGAGTTCCGGTAGTAGACGGTGTCCGCCGCCGGCGGGTCCGGGATGGCGGCGGTGCTGATCTGGGTCGCGTAGTGATCGTGGTCGACGAAGTAGGACTCCTCGGCCAGCGCCACGTTGTAGACGTCGGACCTGGCCTGGCTGTCCATCCCCTTCTCCCGCTGGCGCAGGAAGACGGGAATGGCGATCCCGGCGAGGATGCCGATGATGACCATCGTGACCAGCAGCTCGACCAACGTGAAGCCACGCTCGTCCGCCCCCGCGGTCGTACGCCGCATGACAACCTCCCCGTGACGTTCACGGGGTTGTCGGCTGGTTTCGCCGGATCCTGCATGGTCCCTTCGGATCAGGTCGCGAGTGACCCCACCACGCGGTGGATCAGCGCGTCCCACTCCTCGGCGGGGGGCATCGACGTGTCCATGCTCTCCAGCAGGTAGAGCCCGAAGGCGAGAGCCTGCGCGAAGCGCACAACCGCGTCGACCGAGACGTCGGCGACGATCGAGCCTTCGGCCTTGGCCCGCTCCACCGTGGTCGCGAGTCGGCCCGCGCCCTGGTCGAGGTTGCGCCGCATGGCCTGGGCGACCTCCGGGTCGCGGCGGGCGGCTGCGAAGGCCTCGATCAACAGCCTGCGGTCAGGCCCGTGCACGGCCGGCCGGGCGATGCGGCGACCGAGGAACTCCAGGATGTCGCGGTGCGAGGCGCCGGCGCGACGCTCCGCCGCGATCTGCTCGACCAGCTCCGCAGACCCCGAGGCCACGACCTCCTGCAGGAGCTCGCTCTTGCCCCGGAAGTTGGCGTAGATCGCGCCGGTGGTCAGGCCGGCCCGGCGCGCCACCTCGCCGACCCTGGTGCCCTCGTAGCCCTGCTCCCGGAAGACGTCCGCCGCCGCCCTGAGCAAGCGCTCCCGGGTCGCGGACTGGCCCGCCTCCGCGGCAGGAACCTTCGTAGACACCCGCGAATAGTAGTCGTTACCTTCGCCAGCGCCGTGACAGACGTCACATCGCGGACAAGGAGCGCGAATGGCTGCCTCACCTAGCGAGCTGGGCCACCGCTACACGCCCCTGCTGCTGATCGCGCTCGTCGAGATCCTCCTGGTCGCGCTTGCTCCGTCGGGCTCCAACACCGTGTCCCAGGTCGCCGGTCCGGGGGGCACCCAGAGCTCCAGCATCGGTTCCGGCGCCACGGGCGGCGGGGGCCAGAGCCTCGGCCTCGGGTCGACCGGCAGCGGCTCGAGCGGTACGGGCGGCACGACCGGGTCCGGCGCCGCCACCCCGACCGGCGGCACCGGTGGCACCGGTGCGGCGGGCGGCACGGGCGGCGCGGGTGGCACCGGAGCCGGCGGCGGCAAGCTCAACCAGTTCGGCTACGCCAGCTCCGACTTGAGCAAGTGCGACAAGGCCGGACTGCAGATCATGCCGACGGCCTACGCCCCGCCGTGCAAGCCGGTCTGGCACGGGGGTGACAACGGCGGCGCCACGATGACCGGGGTCACCGACAAGGAGATCCGCTTCGTCTACTACCGCGCGCAGGGCAACGCCCAGGTCAACGCGCTGCTCGCGCAGAAGAACCTTGCGGCGACCGACGACCAGTTCTGCACGCAGATGCAGGCGTTCACGGCCTACGTCAACAAGCGCTTCGAGCTCTACGGCCGCAAGTTCGTGAGCCTCGACGGCCCGGGAAACCACTCGGGCAAGGCGCTGGGCAGCAACTGCCACTACCCCTACTTCCAAGGCCAGTGCTCGCTGACGCCGCCCGATGCGCCCTGTGAGAAGGCGGAGGCGGACCTCATCGCCAAGCAGCTGAAGCCGGCCTTCGTCATCGTGCCGACCGCCGACCCGTCGTTCTCCTACGAGCTCGCGCGCAACCACATCCTGGTCGACGGCGGCTTCAACGCGCCGGAGGCCTACCACGACCAGCTGGCGCCGTACTTCTACGAGGTGTCGATGAACGGCACCCAGCTCGCCGACCTCAACTCCGAGTACTACTGCAAGAAGCTGGCCGGCAAGCCCGTGCAGTTCGCCGGACTCGACGTGATGGGCGCTCCGGGCACGAAGGCGCCGACGCGCAAGCTCGGCATCGTCTTCCCGGAGAACAACGGCGACGTCACGACGAAGCTGTCGGTCGACCGGTTCGCCCAGGCAGTGGAGAAGTGTGGCGGCGGCAAGGTGGTCGAGTTCAGCTACGCCAGCGACATCAACACCGCCCAGCAGCAGGCCAGCACGACGGTCGCCGCGTTGAAGAAGGCCGGCGTCACGACCATGGCCTGCTGGTGCGACCCGATCGCACCGGTGTTCCTCAGCAACGCGGCGGACTCCAACCAGTACCACCCCGAAGTCTTCATCATCGGGGCGGCGCTCATCGACTACGACGCGCTCGCCCAGCTCTACAACCCCAACGTCTGGCGCTACGCGTTCGGCGTCTCGCTGCTCGGCCAGACGATCCCGTTCTCCGACACCAACGCGGTCAAGGCCTGGCACGACGTCGGCAACTCCGGCGAGCCCGACAAGACCGCGAACCTGTCCTGGACCTTCATCCAGATCATGGCCGACATGTTCGAGAACGCCGGTCCCAGGCCGACGCCCGACAGCATCCACACCGGCTCGGTCAACGCGCCACCGATGGGTGGCGACCCGGTCAACTTCCGGGTCTCCTACAAGGCGCCGTACGCGTGGAGCTCGCAGGACGACGTGCGCGCGGTGTGGTACTGCCCCACGCAGAACTCGTCGCTGAACAACAACCCCGGCACCTACGTCCCCGTCGACAACGGCCGGCGCTACCAGACCGGCCAGTTCACCGACCAGGTCAAGGTGTTCCCCAGCGGCCCCTGCCCGGGCTGACGGAAGGATCGACGACCCGCCATGGCAGTCAAGCCCGAGGTCATCGGCCGCCGCTACGCGCCGCTCGCCCTGCTGGTCGCGGTGCAGATCGCCCTGGTCTACATCGCACCGTCGACCCCGCCCGCCACCTGCGCGAGCACGCCGGGCGGAGCCGGCGCCACGCAGAGCGGCGTCGCGGTGCCCGGGGGCTCCTGTGCTCCCTGACGCATCCGCGCTGCGCGAGCGCGCGCTCAGCCCCATGCAGCACCCGTGGGTGCAGCAGGTCTGGGGCAGCCGGCTGGGCGGACCGGTGCTCAAGGTGGTCCTGGCCTACGCCGCGCTGTTCGGGATCCTGCGGCTCTCGATGCACAGCAACCCGGTGCCCGCCGGCGTGCTCGTCTTCGGTGCGCTCATCGGGCTGCTCTACGGGATGGTGGCCCTGGGGCTCATCCTCATCTACCGGGCCAACCGCATCATCAACTTCGCCCAGGCCGAGATGGGTGCCGTCGCAGCCGTGCTCGCCGTGCTGCTCATCAAGGTGCAGCACGTGCCCTACCTGGTTGCGTTCGCCATCGCGATGGTCGCTGCGATCGCCTCGGGCTGGCTGGTCGAGTTGCTGATCGTCCGCCGCTTCGCGACCGCGCCGCGCCTGGTGCTATCGGTCGCCACCATCGGCGTCTCGCTGATCTTCGCGGTGCTGCAGTTCTACATGCCGAAGTGGATCGGCGGTAACTTCCTCGTCAACCCGACGCCGCCGAAGACGCCCTTCTCCGGGCTGTCGTTCAAGATCGACCCACTGGTCTTCGACGCCAACTCCATCGTCATCGTGTTCGCGGCCGCCGCCGTCGTCATCGGCCTGACGCTGTTCTTCCGCTACACCGACGTCGGCATCGCGGTCCGCGCCGCAGCAGAGAACGCCGACCGCGCCAAGCTGCTCGGGATCTCGACCAACCGGCTCTCGTCGTACGTCTGGATGCTGGCCACCGCGCTGTCGGCCCTCGGCGTCTTCCTGCGCATCCCGGTCATCGGCCTGCCGATCGGCGCCGACATCGGCCCCTACGTGCTGCTCTACGCCCTGGCCGCGGCCGTCATCGCGCGGATGGAGTCGTTCTCGATCGCCATCTTCGCCGGCATCGCGATCGGCGTGCTCGAGCAGTCGCTCTACTACTTCAGCCACGACCAGTCGATCGCCAGCGCGCTGATGCTGCCGATCCTGCTCGCCGCGATGCTGCTGCAGCGGCGGAAGCTGTCGCGAGGGCAGGACTCCGGATTCGCGTCGTGGTCGCTGTCGACGATGTTCCGGCCCGTGCCGCCGGAGCTGCGCAACCTCGCCGAGGTGCAGTGGGCGCGCCTCGGGATGGGTCTGCTGGCCATGGCGCTGCTCGCCGTGCTGCCCTTCGTCGCGGGACTGGAGCAGCAGATCCTCGCCTCGGTCGTCGTCATCTACGGCATGGTCGCCGTGTCGCTGGTGATCCTCACCGGCTGGGCCGGGCAGATCAGCCTCGGGCAGTGGGGCTTCGCCGGCGTGGGCGCGCTCATGACCAGCGCGGTCGGCCTGCACCTGCACGGCGACTTCTTCGTCACGATGGTCGTGTCCGGCCTCGCCGGCGCGGTCGTGTCGGTGCTCATCGGACTGCCGGCGCTGCGCATCCAGGGCCTCTACCTCGCGGTGACCACGCTGGCCTTCGGCATCGCGGTGCAGGTCTACCTGCTCTCTCCCAACTACTTCCCCTCGCTGCTCCCGCAGGGTGTGCAGCAGATCGAGCGGCCGCTGCTGTTCGGGCACTACTCCATCGACGATCCGAAGAACTTCTACTTCCTCGCCCTCGGCGTGCTGGCCCTCGCGCTGCTCTCGGCGCGGGCGCTGCGCAACAGCCGCGCCGGCCGGGTGATGATCGCGGCGCGCGACAACGAGCGGGGCGCGCAGAGCTATGGGATCTCGGTACCGGCCGCGCGGCTGTCGGCGTTCGCCATCTCCGGCTTCTGGGCCGCGGTCGCGGGGTCGCTGTTCGCCTACCACGAGCAGACGGTGCAGACCGCGGCGTTCGACCCGACGATCAGCCTGCTGCTGCTCAGCATCGTCGTCATCGGCGGCGTCACCTCGCTGCCCGGCGCGATCCTCGGCACGCTGTTCATCGGCGGGCTGAAGTACGGGGGCCTGTCGGCGCAGGCCCAGGTGCTGACCAGTGGCTTGGGCGTGCTGTTCCTGCTGTACGTCGTGCCCGGTGGTCTCGCCCAGTGGTTCTACGGCGCCCGCGACGCGATGCTGCGCGCGCTCGCCCAGCACCGGGGCATCCTCGTGCCCAGCCTGGTGGCGGACGCGCGCGACGACCCGTCGGGCGCAGCCGCCGAAGACGACGCGCTGCTCACGGCGACGGCCGCGGTCGAGCTGGCCCACGCCACGCCACGAGAGCCACCACCCGGGGTCGACCTGTCCGCGGACACCCCCGCAGAGCCGAGCCCCGCGGGGAGGACGGCATGACCACCGTCGGGCACGCGCCCGCGGCCGCGACCGCGCAGCCCGAGCCGAGTGGCCGCAACCGGGCGCCGATGGCGATGTTCGCGCTCGCCATCCTCACCGCGATCTTCTTCTTCGACGAGTTCGACACCGCCGCCTTCGGCGTGCTCGCGCCGAACATCGAGAAGGCGTTCGGGCTCACCGACAAGCAGTTCGGCCTCATCGTCATCGGCAACGTCTCGATCGTGCTGGCGCTGTCGATCCCGATCAGCCACTTCGCCGACCGGCTGCCGCGCTCCAAGCTGGTCGTGCTGTGCGGGCTGATCGCGGGGATCTTCTCGTTCTTCACCGGCGTGGTCGGCTCGGTGCTGTTCCTCGTGCTGGTGCGGCTGGGCAACGGCATCGGCGTGGTCGCGAACAACCCGATCCACAACTCGTTGCTCGCCGACTACTTCCCGGCCGAGGAGAGACCACGGTCCTACGCGGTCCACCAGAATGCGCTGTTCCTCGGCGCGATCGTGGGCCCGGCCTTCGCCGGTGGCCTGGCGTCGCTGTTCGACTGGCGCGCGGCGTTCATCGCGCTGATCTTCCCGACGGTGGGCGCGGCGATCCTCGCGCTGCGCCTGAAGGAGCCGCAGCGCGGCGGCACCGACGACCCCGACGCCGCGGCCGAGGCGCAGGCCGAGGAGCCGGTGAAGTTCTCCGAGGCGATGCGCACGCTGCTCGCGGTCCCGACGCTCTACCGGCAGTACATCGCCAACCTGTTTATCGGCGCCGGGGTCATCCCGCTGTCCTTCGTGCTGCCGCTCTACCTGCAACGGGTCTACGGCGTCGAACCGCTCGGCCGGGGCATCATCGGCGCCGGCAACGCCGCGGCGCAGTTCGCCGGCGTCATCGTCGCCGGCATCCTCACCCGGCGCTGGCTGGCCAAGGACAGCGGCGAGCCGCTGAAGTACGCCGGCTACGCGCTCGGCCTCGTCGGCCTCGGCCTGCTCGGCGTCGCCCTGGCGCCCACGCTGCCGGTGTCGATCGTCGTCGGACTGGTCACGAGCTTCTTCGGCGGTGCGTTCTACCCGCCCTTCTACACCGTGCAGTCGATGGTCTCCCCCGCCCGCGTGCGCACGCTGTCGTTCGGCTTCGGGTCGCTGTTCCTGGTGGCCGGCGTGGTGCTGATCTGGGTCATCGGCGTCGGCACCTTCTGGCCCGCGGCCAACCTGTCCGCGAAGGGCAACCACCAGGACTACCGGCTGGCGCTCGGCGCGCTGCTGCCCTGGTGGCTGATCGGCGGCGCGACGCTGGCGTCCGCGAAGCGGTTCGTCGCCCGCGACGCCGACCGCGCGCTGCGCACGCTGGCGACCACGGTCGAGATGCGACGCCGGCGCCGCGAGGCCGGGGCGCAGGCCCTGCTGCTGGTCAGCAAGCTCGACGTCGCCTACGACAAGGTGCAGGTGCTGTTCAACGTCGACCTGGAGATCGACGAGGGCGAGATCGTCGCGCTGCTCGGCACCAACGGTGCCGGCAAGTCGACCCTGCTCAAGGCGATCTCCGGGCTGGTCGACCCGGCGGGCGGCGCGATCTTCTTCGAGGGGCGCGACGTCACGCACCTCGACCCGATGACGTCGACCGAGCTGGGCATCGTGCAGATGCCCGGCGGTCGCAGCGTCTTCCCGACGTTGACCGTCAACGAGTGCCTGCGGCTGGCCGGCTGGCTCTACCGCAAGAACGACGCGGAGCACGTCAAGGCCGCCACCGTCCGCGCCCGCGAGCTGTTCCCGATCCTCGAGTCCCGCGGCGACCAGCTCGCCGGCAACCTGTCCGGCGGCGAGCAGCAGATGCTCGGCCTGGCGATGGCGCTGATCTCCAAGCCGCGCCTGCTGATGATCGACGAGCTCAGCCTCGGCCTGGCGCCCACGATCGTCGGCCAGCTGGTCGACGTCGTGCGCGAGATCCACGAGCAAGGGACGACGATCGTCATCGTCGAGCAGTCGGTCAACGTCGCACTCACGCTGGCCCAGCGGGCGGTCTTCATGGAGAAGGGCGAGGTGCGCTTCTCCGGGCCGACGGCCGACCTGCTGGCCCGCGACGACATCCTGCGCTCGGTGTTCCTCGAAGGCGCCGCGAAGGCCGGCATCGCGCCCGAGGCGTCCATCCCTGCCCCCACCCCGCCGAGGGGCTCCAACGGGGTCACCGCCGCGCGCGCCGAGCAGCGCCGGCCGCCGATCCCCGCCGACGCCCCCGTGCTGCTCAGCCTCGATGACGTCGTCGTGCGCTTCGGCGGCGTACAGGCGGTCGACCACGCCAGCTTCCAGCTGCGCGAGGGAGAGGTGCTCGGCCTGATCGGGCCCAACGGCGCGGGCAAGACGACGATCTTCGACACGATCTCGGGATTCGTGCGGCCGCAGCACGGCTGGATCCGGTTCCAGGACCAGGACATCACGCCGTGGTCGCCGGACCGGCGGGCGCTGGCCGGACTCGGCCGGTCGTTCCAGGACGCGCGCCTGTTCCCGTCGATGACCGTGGTCGAGAACATCGCCACCGCCTTCGAACGGCACATCGCCGTGCGCGACCCGGTCGCGGCGGCCCTCGGGCTGCCCGCGGTCGCCGACAGCGAGAGCGACGTGGCCTGGCAGGTCAACGACCTGGTGGAGGTGCTCGGCCTCGACGCGTTCCGCAACAAGTACGTGTCGGAGCTGTCGACCGGCAGCAGGCGCATCGTCGACATCGCGATGTCGATCGCGCACAAGCCGTCGGTCCTGATCCTCGACGAGCCGAGCTCCGGCATCGCCCAGCGCGAGACCGAGGCCCTCGGCCCGCTGCTGCTCCGGATCAAGGAGCAGCTGGGCTGCGCCCTACTCGTCATCGAGCACGACATGCCGCTGATCACGAGCATCTCCGACACGATGATCGCGTTGGAGCTCGGCGCCGTGATCGCCACCGGCACCCCGCAGGAGGTCGTGCGGCACCCGCGCGTGGTCGCGTCGTACCTCGGCACCAACGAGGCGGCGATCAACCGGTCGGGCGACACCGCAGCGGCGGCACCGCCCCGAGCGCGGCGACCCCGTGCGTCCACGGCCACGAAAGACCGGCCCTGAGGAGGCGGGGATGACGACGATGCTGCGCCGTGCCGGCGCCATGGCCGGCGCCACCGCTGCTCTCGCGATGTACCTGCCGGCGCTACCGGCGTTCGCGGTGTCCGGCGTGACCGCGGCGTACTGGTGGCAGGGCAACGCCACCGGCGCCGCGCCGCAGGTGCCGGCCGGCGGGCTCTACGTGTCGGCCAGCCCGGCCGGCGCCCAGGCCGTGTCCACGCTGCGCTTCACCCTGGCCGACGGCGAGAGCGCGCCGGTGGTGACCCTGCAGGTCGCCCAGCTCGAGTCGGCCGGCGCGGCCGCGGCCACCGGCCTCAACGCGACCCCGATCCTGGCCTGCCCGACGAAGGGCTCGTGGCAGGAGCCCGCCGGCGGGCACGGCGACCTCTCGTCGGCGCCGGCGGCGGACTGCAGCCACGGCAGCGTCAGCGGGGTGCTGTCGGCGGACCAGAAGACGATGAAGTTCGACCTGTCGCTGCTCGATCTCGGCAACACGGTCGACATCGAGATGCTGCCGGGGCAGGTCAACCCGCCGGCAAGCGGCACGGTGCCGGGGGCGCCGTCGCAGGTCTATCCGGCGTTCGACGCCGCATTCGCCAAGGTGACCGAGAGCCAGATCGACGTGACGCAGGGAGCCACCGGCGGCACCCCCGTCGGCGGTGACACCGGTGGCGCGGTCGCTCCCGCGCCGGCGAGCGGTGACGGGGTGCCCAGCATGCCGAGCGCAGCCTTCACGCCACCGCTGGCGTCCTCGCCCGGGCTCGATCAGTCTCCGGTCGTGGCCCCCGCGACGGCCACAGACGGCGGATCGACGGGCGTCGCGCCCCAGGTGGCCGGCGGCAGCCAGGCGCTGCGGCCGGTCGCCGTGCAGACCACGCGGTGGGATCGCGGCCGGATCATCCTGATCCTGCTGGTGGCGAACATCGGCATCTACATCTGGTGGGACGGCAACCGGCGAGCGACCGAGGGCGGCCGGCCGCGCCGCAACCTGTTCGACCCGCCTCCGCCGCGCGAACCCGAAGCAACCTGATCGGGCCGCTCGGCGTCGACGTCGCTGCTGAGCGTTCCGGCTCAGATCATGAAGTTGATCTGCTGGAGGATTCGCTCGCCGAGTGCACGGTCACCCTCGATGCGTACGGCGCCGGAGTCGATCGCGTCTTGCGGCTCCCATCGCCCGCAACCGAGCCGGGTGAAGGCCTCGACGTCCATGGTGAGCCGCACGGTGGGATCGGCCGGCGACCGGTCGAGCACCGTGGCGCGACCGTCGGCGACGAGGACGGAAAGGGTCGCCGGCGACTCGCCGGTGACGTCGAAGACGACGCTGCTGCCGTCGGGGGCGCCGGCCTTCTTGCCCACGACGAAGGGCATGGCGAGGAAGCAGCGCTGCACGGAGTGCGCGGCGCCCACGCCACCGAGCTCGCCGGGCCGGCCGACCGCGCGGCGGATGTCCTGCTCGTGCACCCACGCGTCGAAGGCACGGATCGCCAGCAGGTCCCGCAGTGTGCCGGGCCCGACCGGGGTCATCGTCTCGGCCGCGAGGTCGTCGGGCGACATTGCTCGCAGCTGGGCCAGCCGCTCGGAGGTGACCGCGCGGAACTCCTCGAGCACCTCGCGCCCGCTGCGCGAGCGCCGGTAGTCGACGATCACCTCGTTGCGCTCACCCATCGGGTTGCGGGCGTGCGGCGCGGGCGCAGCCAGGGAGTGCTCGGGCATCGGCTGACCCATGAAGATCGACTCGGAGCCCACCAGGTGGGATACCTGGTCCTGCACACTCCAACCGGGGCACTCGGTCGGCGCACTCCACTGCTGCTCGTCGAAGTCGTCGCACAGTTCGGAGATCGAGTGCCAGACGGCACCCAGCGTCTCGATGACGGGCTCGCGCATCGGCCTACTCCACGGGGTTCTGGATGGTCTGCCACTTGCGGGCCCGAAGATACGGCTCGAACGCCGCAGCGATGTGCTCGTGGTCGGCCCGGCGCTTCGGCGTACGCATCTCGTACAGGTGCGGGAACTGCAGCCAACCACGTACGACGTCCCACAGCGCAAGCGCATCGTCACCCCGCGGCGCGGGAACGACGACAGGGCCGAAGATCGCCTGTCCCGTAGGGAAGACCAACGTCGGTACGCCGTAGCCGGCGTAGGTCGACACCACGTGGTCGTGGTCACTGCGCACGTCGTCGTGCGTCGTCTCGTCCGCGAGCGCCCGCGCGACGACGTCCGCTGGCAGCCCGGCTTCCGCAGCGACGCGTTCGGCGCCCTCCTGCAGGAAGACCGGCTCGCCCTGCTCGAAGAGCGCCTCGCCGGTCGCCGCGTACCAGCGGTCGAGCAGGGCCGGCTCCTCACGCCGCAGCAGGGCACCCACCCGCATGAGCGACCAGCCGTAGGACCACGGCCGCTCCCAGGGGTGCTTCTTCCCCTCGACCCGGTTGATCTCCTCGAGGCTGAAGAAGCGCCAGCGCACGTCGAGGTCGGTCCGGTCGCGCACATCGCGCATCCAGAGGCTGGTCTGGTAGGCCCACGGGCAGATCGGGTCGAAGAAGAACTCGACCCAGGCCGGTTGCTCCATTCGCGCACTCTAGAATGCGATTCGGTTTGTGACCAGGGCCGTCGCCGGCCACCTCGGGAGCGGCTGCCACCGTGCGTTGTCCATGATGTCCGTCGTGACGCTGCCGGCGCGCTGGCGGCACATCTCGGCAAGGAGACCGACTCCCCGGATCGGAAGGATCACGCCGTGCCACTGGACCACTCCGTCATCGGAATCGAGAGCGACCCGGTCACCAGGTCGTGGACGTCCAAGGACGCGCTGCTCTACGCGCTCGGCGTCGGCGCAGGCCTCGACGCGCCGCTGCAAGAGCTGCCGTTCACGACCGAGAACTCCGACGGCGTCGAGCAGCAGGTGCTGCCGACCTACGCCGTGGTGCTGAATGCCGGCGGGCGCGGTCGCTCGATGGGGCAGTTCGACCCGGCGATGCTGGTGCACGCCGAGCAGGGCCTGACACTGCACCGGCCGCTGTCACCACAAGGCAGCATCGAGGTGACGTCGAAGATCACCGGTATCTACGACAAGGGTTCCGGCGCGCTGGTCGTCAGCGAGACAACCGGCCGCGACACCGCCACCGGCCAGCTCGTCGTGGAGACCCGCTCGGGTGCCTTCATCCGCGGTGAGGGCGGCTTCGGCGGCGACCGTGGTCCCTCGGGCTCGTGGGACAAGCCCGACCGCGCACCGGACCACACGGTGACCTACCAAACCCGGCCGGAGCAGGCGCTGATCTACCGGCTATCCGGTGACCGCAACCCGCTGCACTCCGACCCGAAGTTCGCCGCGCGCGCGGGCTTCGAGCGGCCGATCCTGCACGGCCTGTGCACCTACGGGTTCACCGGCCGGGCGCTGCTGCACACGCTGTGCGCCTCCGATCCCGCGCGCTTCCGGTCGATGGACGCGCGGTTCACCTCACCCGTGCTGCCGGGCGATGCGCTGACGGTGTCGATGTGGGTCGACGGCGACACCGCGACGTTCCGGACGGCGAAGGCCGACGGCACGGTCGTCATCGACCGCGGGCGCTTCACGTTCGCCGCATGAGCGACCTGGCGTGGCTCGACGCCACGGCGCAGGCGGAGCTGGTGCGCTCGGGCCAGGCCTCGCCCAGCGAGCTGGTCGACGCCGCGATCGAGCGGCTGCAACGGCACGATCCGCAGCTCGGTGTGCTCGTCACCGAACGGTTCGACGCGGCCCGGGCGGAGTCCGCTGGCGACCTGCCGGACGGGCCGTTCCGCGGCGTACCGATGCTGTTCAAGGACCTCGGCTGCCTGATGGCGGGTGACCCGATGTGGGCCGGCACGCGGTTCGCCAAGGAGGCCGGCTGGCGCTCACCCGACGACAGCCACCTGTCGCGGTTGTTCCGCGGCGCCGGGCTGGTGCCGCTCGGTCGCAGCAACGTGCCGGAGTTCGGTACGACGGTCACGACCGAACCCGTCGCCAACGGGCCGTGCCGCAACCCGTGGAACACCGCACACTCGACCGGCGGGTCCAGCGGCGGCTCCGCGGCGGCGGTCGCCGCCGGGCTCGTGCCGATCGCGCACGCGACCGACGGCGGCGGCTCGATCCGCGTCCCGGCCAGCGAGTGCGGTGTAGTCGGCCTCAAGCCGTCGCGCGGGCGCGTCAGCAAGGGTCCGCAGACCGGCGAGTCGTGGGCCGGCGCGACGATCGACGGGGTGGTCTCGCGCAGCGTGCGCGACACCGCTGCGGCACTCGACGCGATCAGCCGGCCGATGCCCGGCGACCCCTACTGGGCACCGGCTCTCGACCCGCCGCTGTCCACCTGCGTCGGCCGTGATCCCGGGCGGCTGCGCATCGGTGTGGTCACGGCCTCACCGCTGCCGGACGTGTCGTTCCATCCCGAGATCGCGCAGGCGATGGCCGACGTCGCCCGGTTGCTCGCCGACCTCGGGCACGACGTATCCGAAGGCCATCCCCCCACCCTGACCGAGGCCGAGTTCGGCCTGCACTTCGTCAACACGATCGCGGCCGACATGGCGTGGGCTCTGGACCACGAGTGGCCGCACCGGCTGGGGCGTGAGATCCGTGACGACGAGCTCGAACCCCGCAACGTCGTCTACCGGCACATGGGACGGAACATCACGGCGGCGGCGTACCTGCAGACCCGCGACTGGCTCAACGGCTTCACCCGCCGCACCGCGTCGTGGTGGGAGCCGGCCGACTCCGGCGGGGCCGGGTTCGACGTGCTGGTCACCCCGACGCTGACCGCTCCCCCGCCCGAGCTGGGCTGGCTCGACGCCGGCGGTGACGTGGGCGAGGCCGGCCGGCGGATCACCTCGCTGATGCCGTTCACGCCACCGTTCAACGTCAGCGGCCAACCCGCCGTGTCGTTGCCGCTGCACTGGACGGCCGACGGGTTGCCGGTGGGGATCCAGTTCGTCGCGGCGTACGCCGGCGAACCCCTGCTCGTCACGCTGGCGTCGCAGCTCGAGCGGGCCAAGCCCTGGGCCGACCGCCGACCACCGGTCTCCGCCGGCTGAGATCTTCGCGAGCGCGGGGTCGCGGGAACCGACGGTGCGCGGCCCGCGTCACATCGTCGTGCGAGCCGTCGTCGTGCGAGCCGTCGTCGCGGGAGCCGTCGTCGCGGTGGTCGTCGGTGCCGCGGGGTGCGGCGCGACGACGGTGACCGTGCGCAGCGGGTCGCCGCCGTCCTCCGTCACGGCCGCCGAGTCGCCGTCGCTCGACCCGGGCGCTGCGTCGAACCAGCAGGCCGCGGCACGAGAGGCGTCCCGGTTGCTGTCCCTCGTCCGGCTGCCCGACGGCGCGGGCGAGACGGGCAACCCTCCGAAGGCGCTGGCCCAACCGGTGCTGGGAGTGCCGGCCGCGGAATCGCTGGTCGACAAGTCCGGGTACTGGACGGTGGCGATGCCGTTCGGCCAGGCGTTGGCCTGGATGAAGGCCCACCCGCCGCACGGGCTCGCCCACCAGGGATCGGGGTCCGGCGGCTTCGCCAACGCTCCCCAGTGGAGTGGCGACACCTACAGTGCGCCGGCCTCGGACACCTGGCAAACGGCAGAGCTGGAAGTGGCCGTCGCGCCCGACGGCAAGGACCGCAGCGCAATCCGCGCCGACGGCGTGGTCGTCTGGCTGGACCCGACACCGATGAGAGACGCAGCACAGGGGCAGCGGCTGCACGTCGACGTCGACGGTCCGTGCCCGCCGAGCGTCTTCGAGTTCGTAGGAGTCACCAATTCCGGATCGGAGTTGACGTCACGGCTGCTTCCGGGCGGTCAGCCAACGGCCGGCCTCGTGTGCGAGTACTCCAGCGGACAGGAGAACGACGGACGCGTCGCCGGGCCCTCACAAACGGGCCTGCTGCGCACGCAGCGTGCCCTCGACGCCGATCAGGCCCGCCGCATTTCCTCCGCCGTGAAGCATCTGTCTTTGAGTCACGTCGGCGGCGCGTCCTACGACTGTCCGGCAGGCATGGGCTCAGCGACGATCATCGCCTTCCGCTATCCACGCAGGAATGACATCGACGTGTGGCTGTCGCCGACGGGCTGCACCTGGATCGCCAACGGATACATCGAGACCGGGCTCGGCGACGTTCAAGAGGTGGTCGACAGCACCCACTCGTGACCGGTCATCCCTGACTGCGACACTCGTCCACATGGGTGTCGTGAAGGCAGAGTCCACGCAGATCGTCCCGGCGTCGCCGGAGACGGTGTACGACGCGCTCGCCGACTACACGACGGTGCGCCCGGCGATCCTGCCTGCCGCGTACAGCGACTACGCGGTCGTCGAGGGCGGGACCGGCGCCGGCACCGTCGTCACCTACCGGCTGTCCGCCGCCGGCCGGCAACGTGATTACCGCATGCAGGTCGTCAACGCCGAGGCAGGTCACCGGCTCGTCGAGCAGGACCAGCAGTCGTCGCTGTCGACCACGTGGGCGCTCGCCCCCGTGGGGGGCGGCACGCGCGTCACCGTGACGACCACCTGGCAGGGGGCGGGTGGGATCGGCGGGTTCTTCGAGGGCATCTTCGCGCCCCTCGGCGTACGCCGGCTGCAGAGTGAGACGCTCCGCAACCTCGCCGCCCGCCTCGCGTAGTAGCGGGAAGCGGCCGTCGGCGTCGGTGAGATCACGTCGGACCATTCGGCAGGAGGACTTCATGCGCGCCACCCGCATCATCGCCGACCTCCAGGTGGCGGACATCGAGGCGGCGAAGAGCTTCTACACCGACTTTCTCGGCCTGAGCACCGAAGAGTTCAACATGGGGTGGGTAGCCCGCTTCACCTCGCCGGACACCGGCGTGAACATCCAGCTCGTCACCCGCGACGCCACCGCACCCGAAGCGCCCGTCCTCTCGATCTTCACCGACGACGTGGAGGCCGCGTACGCCGAGGCGCAGGAGCGGGGTTACGAGATCGTGCACCCGCTGGGCACCGAGGCGTGGGGCGTGCACCGGTTCTTCGTCCGGGCCCCCGACGGCACCGTGATCAACATCGTGCATCACCCCTAGACGCCTAGGGGGACGGCCACCTCCTACGGGATCGTCGGGCTAGTGGGCGGCGGCGCCTGCGCACGCACTACCCCGGGACCAGCCGCGCTTCCGGCTGAGCCATGCGCTCCTGGATCTCCTTGTTCCACAAGGGTTTCCGGTCGTGCACAGTGTTCGGTCGTGGGGTCCGAATTGTCGGTGCCGGCACGTAATGTCGCTGTCATGTTGGAGGTGTTGGCCGGGGTGTGCGACGCCGATCCGTGGGAGCTGTCCCTGTCGGATCGGCTCGACGGGCTGGTCGCGCTCGAGCGGGCTTCGGCCTGGCTGGAGGCGGTGAAAGCGCAGTGGCTGGCCGCCGCCGCGACGGTGCCGCAGGCCGACGAGCCGTGCTGGGATGAGGACTGGGCGCGCGAAGACATCGCCGTGGTGCTCAACATCTCCCCGATGGCGGCGCACCGGCGCATCAGCCACGCCCGGGCGTTGCACGGCCGGCTGATCGCCGCCCGCGACGCCATGCACGCCGGCAGGCTGTCCCCGATCCAGGCCCTCGCCCTGGTCGAGGAGACCGCGGCGGTCGACGACGACACCGCCCGGCTGGTCGCCAAGCAGACGCTGCAACGGGCGGGCGAGCTGACCCCGGGCCGGTTCCGCACCCTGGTCCGCAGGGCGGTCATCGCCGCCGACCCGGCCGGCGCGGCCGAACGCCACCACCGGGCCCGGGCCGGCCGGGCGGTCGTGCAGTGGGCCGAACCCGACGGGATGAGCGTGCTACTCGCCCGCCTACCCGCCGAACACGCCACCGCGGTCTGGCGCTCACTGACCACGCTGGCCGACACCTGGGCCCGCGACAGCCACAACGACCGAGACACGGACAGGCACGGAAACGGCGGCGGCGGCGGGGACGGTCGCACGCTGGACCAGCGCCGCGCCGACGCGCTCGTCGCGCTGGTCACCGGCACCGCCCAAACACCCGAAACGCCCGGCCGGGCCGCGGTGGCGGTGCGCATCGACCTGGCCACCGCACTCGGCCTGGCGGACAACCCGGTCGACCTCCCCGGGTACGGACCCCTACCCCCCGCCATCGGCCGAGCCCTCGCCCAAGACAGCGACTGGCAACGCTGGATCACCGAACCCACCACCGGCGACCTGCTCGACCTCGGCCGCGCACGCTACCGCCCCACCCAACGGCTACGCGAGTTCATCCAAGCCCGCGACGAGCACTGCCGCTTCCCCGGCTGCACCACCCCCGCCACCCGCACCGACCTCGACCATCGCATCCCCCACAGCGACGGCGGACCCACCACCAGACACAACCTCACCCCCCTATGCCGGCGCCACCACCGGCTCAAAACCCACACCCGCTGGACCTACCAGCGACACGACGACAACACCGTCGAATGGACCGACCCCCGCGGCAAACGCTGGCACGACCCCCCACAGCGCGAATGGGGGGAAGGGTCTCACCGGTAGGCGTGCTCCTCGTCTGGGAAGATGCCGGCCGAGACCTCTTTGACGTAGGTGCGCGCCGCTTCCTCGAGGATCTCGGCGATGTTGGCGTAGCGCTTCACGAACTTCGGTAGATGCCCGACGGTCAGCCCGGCCATGTCCTGCCAGACGAGGACCTGGGCGTCGGTGCCCGCACCTGCGCCGATCCCGATGGTGGGCACGTGCAGGTGTTCCGAGATCCGTGATCCGAGCTCGGCCGGCACCGCCTCCAGGACGACCGAGAACGCGCCGGCCGCCTCGAGCGCAAGCGCGTCGTCCAGGAGGGCATCGCCGGCATCTCCACGACCCTGGACCCGTGGGCCGCCGAAGGCGTTGACGCTCTGCGGGGTGAGGCCGACGTGGCCCATGACCGGGATCCCGGAGGCCACCAGCAGCTCGACCTGGGGCAGTACCCGTCGGCCACCCTCGAGCTTCACCGCGTGCGCGCCGCCCTCGGCCATCAGCCGCACGGCCGCGTCGAGCGCCTGCTGGGGCGAGCCCTGGTAGGACCCGAAGGGCATGTCGGCGACGATCAGCGCCCGGTGCGTCCCCCGCACGACTGCCTGCGTCAGCGCCACAGCGAGATCGACCGTCATCGGCAGCGTCGACCCGTGGCCGAACACCGTCATCGCCGCGCTGTCACCGACCAGCAGGCACGGCACGCCGGCGTGCTCGAAGATGCCCGCGGTCATCGCGTCGTACGACGTGAGCATCGCCCACTTCTCACCGCGGTCGGTCATCGCCTGAAGGTCGCGGACCGTGACGCGCTGCTCGCGCGGGAGCCCGCCGTAGGGCGCCTGCATGATGGGCTCGTGGTGGGTCATGACCGCGCTCCCGCTGCGTCGTGCGGGTCTGCGGCCCGCGGCGAGTAGATCTGGTCCCCCCGCAGCTGACCGAACTCCGGCAGCGCCTCGGCCGGGTCTCCCCCGGTGCCCACGATCCGGTTGTCGGCGTCGACGAAGACGACCCTCGGGACGAGCGAGCGCGCCTCGGCGTCGGACACGGACGCGTAGCTGATGAGAATCACCAGGTCTCCGGGAGCGACCAGCCGCGCCGCGGCACCGTTGATGCCGATCACGCCGCTGCCGCGGGTGCCGGGAATGACGTAGGTCTCCAGCCGCGAGCCGTTGTTGATGTCGACGATCGCCACCTGCTCACCGGGCAGCAGGTCGGCGGCGTCCATCAGGTCCTGGTCGACGGTGACCGATCCCACGTAATGCAGGTCGGCCTGCGTCACGGTCGCCCGATGGATCTTGGACTTCAGCATGGTGCGGAACACGAGTGGATGCCTCTCCTTCAGCCCAGGGCGGTGCCGAGGTCTACGGGTGCATTGTCGAGCAGCCGGGTGCCGCCCACGCGAGCGGCGACCAGCAACCGGCCGGGGCCGGCAGTGTCGGTCGTGACCTCGTCGAAGGTCACGGGATCAACGAGCGACAGGTAGTCGACGGTTACGGCCGGCTCGGTCTCGAGTTCGGCACGCGCGGCGGCGAGGACGGCGGCGACCCCGTCGCCGGACGCCGCGACACCGGCCTGCAGCGCCCGAGGCAGTGCCAGAGCGGCGCGCCGGTCGACGTCGGAGAGGTAGCGGTTGCGGCTCGACAGGGCCAGCCCGTCGGGCTCGCGCACGGTGGGGACGCCGACAACGTCCACGTCGACGTCGAGGTCGGCGACCATCCGGCGAATCAGCGCGAGCTGCTGGTAGTCCTTCTCGCCGAACACCGCGGCGTCGGGCTGCACGAGGTGGAACAGCTTGAGCACGACGGTCAGCACGCCGTCGAAGTGGCCCGGGCGTGCCGCTCCCTCGAGCACGGTGCCGAGCCGGCCGGCGCTGACCGTCACCCGCGGGTCACCGAGCGGGTAGAGCTCGTCAACCGGCGGTGCGAAGACGACGTCGACGCCTTCCGCCGCGCACATGCCGACATCGGCCTCGAGCGTGCGCGGGTAGCGGTCGAAGTCCTCCCCCGCCCCGAACTGCAGCGGGTTGACGAAGATCGAGACGACGGTCACCGGCGCGAGCTCGCGGGCCCGGCGGATCAGAGCGGCGTGCCCGGCGTGGAGCGCGCCCATCGTCGGGACCAGCGCGTGGCGGACGTCGTCGGCGTCGGCGGAGTGCAGCTCGCCGAGCACGTCCCAGAGGGACGGCTCGTCGTGGACGAGCACGGGCGCGTCAAGGCGCGCCGCGGCAGCTGTCATGCGCGTTCCAGTCCTCGTCGGGTACCGGACGACACGACCATGGTACCCGGCGCGCACCTCGGTCAGACTCGCCGCACCGGGTACGCCGCACGGGGGTACGCCGGGGGGCACGACCGGACGGAGGACAGCATGGACCGACTCAGCCCGCAGGACGCATCGTTCCTGCACATCGAGGACGCCGGCCCGCTGATGCACATCGGCTCGGTCGCGATCTTCGAAGGGCCGCCGCCGACCTACGACGAGATGTCCGCGATGGTCGGCAACAAGCTCGGTCAGGTGCCGCGCTACCGGCAGAAGGTGCGCACGGTGCCGTTCGACCTGGAGCGACCGGTCTGGGTCGACGACCCCCACTTCCGGCTGGCCTACCACCTGCGGCGTACGGCGCTGCCGAGTCCGGGCAGCCCGGAGCAGCTGCGCGCGCTGGTCGGCCGGATCATGTCGCAGCGTCTCGACCGGGAGAAGCCGCTCTGGGAGATGTGGATGGTCGAGGGCCTGCACGACGACCGCTGGGCGCTGCTGTCGAAGGTGCACCACTGCCTCGTCGACGGGGTCGCCGGCACCGACCTGCTGGCACTCGTCCTCGACGTCGAACCCGAACCGCAGCGGCCGGCGGAGACGACCGACGGCTGGAGTCCGGGCCCCGAGCCGACCGGTCTGCAGCTGCTGGGCGCGGGGCTGCGCGACCGCATCACCAGCCCCTACGAGCAGCTGCGCGGGGCCCGGGCCCTGCTGCGGGCACCGCTGGAGTTCGCGCGGCTGGCCGAGGAGAGCGGGCGGGGCCTGTTCGCGCTGCGGCGGCTGCTGAACCCCACCGCGCACTCGTCGCTGTCCGGACCCATCGGCCCGCATCGGGTCTGGGCCTGGGCGTGCACCAGCCTCGACGACGTGAAGGCGGTGCGGAGGGTGTTCGGCGGCACGGTCAACGACGTGATCCTCACGACGATCACCCGCGGCTTCCGCGACCTGCTGCTGTCGCGGGGCGAGCCGGTCGGCGGCACCGTCGTCCGCTCCCTCGTGCCGGTGTCGGTACGCCGACCCGACGAGCGCGGCACCCACAACAACCGGGTGTCGGCGATGTTCGCCGACCTCCCGGTCGGCATCGACGACCCGGTCGAGCGGCTGCGGGCCATCGAGGCCCAGATGCGCCACCTGAAGGACTCCAAGATGGCGGTCGCGGGCGAGACGCTGGTGTCGCTGTCGGGGTTCGCCCCGCCCCTGCTGCTCGCGCTCGGGGCGCGGGTCGCCGCCCGCGCCTCGCAGCGCAACATCAACACCGTGACGACCAACGTGCCCGGCCCGCAGTTCCCGCTCTACGCCGCCGGCCGCCGGATGACCGACGCGTTCCCCTACGTGCCGATCGGCAACGGGATTCGCATCGGAGTCGCGATCTTCTCCTACTGCGGCGCGCTCAACGTCGGGGTAACCGGGGACTACGAGTCGGCCGGTGACATCGACGTGCTCTGCGCCGGCGTCGAGGACGGCCTGGCCGAGCTGGTCAAGGCCGCGAAGCGGGTCGCGTGAGGCTGACGGTCCTCGGCAGCGCCGGCTCCTACCCGGCGCCCGGCCGCGCCTGCTCGTCGTACCTCCTCGAGGCCGGCGGGCACCGCGTGCTGCTCGACTGCGGCAACGGCGCGATGACCAACCTCCTGCGCGAGCACGACGTGCACGACGTCGATGCGCTGGTGCTGACCCACCGCCACCACGACCACCTGGCCGACGCCTACGCGCTGCACACGGCGCTCCAGTTCCACCCGGCGGGCCCGCGGCCGCTGCGGCTCTACGCGCAGCGCGACACCTGGGGCTACCTGGGCACGATCGCGGGTGGCGTCGACCGGCTGCGCCCGCTGCTCGACCTGCACGCCGTCGAGCCGGACGATGTCGTCGAGGCCGGTCCGGTGCGGCTGTCGTTCCGGTCTACGGCGCACCCGGTGCCAACCCTCGCGGTCCGGGCGGAGCACGACGGCACCGTCATCGCCTACAGCGCCGACAGCGGTCCGTGCGACGCGCTCGTCGAGACCGCCCGCGGGGCCGATCTGTTCCTGTGCGAGGCGACCTGGGCGGGGTCGGCCGACGGGAAACCGAGGGACCTCCACTGCACCGGCACGCAGGCGGGCGAGCTGGCGAAACGGGCCGGTGCCCGCCGGCTGCTCGTCACCCACGTCGCCCATCCGATGGATCCCCAGCGCGTGGCGGTCGAGGCGGGCGACGCCTTCGGCGCAGAGGTCGAGGCCGCGGCCGACCTGGCGACCTACGACGTCTGACCGCCTCGGCCGCGGCAGATCAGCGCGACGGCGCGAGGGCCTCCAGCGCGTCCTCGGCCATCCGCATGGCGGTGGCCGGGTCGGCGGTGGGGACGCGCGGGTCGAAGTTCAGGTCGACGAAGACCTCGGTCACGCCCTGCTCCCCCAGCCAGGCCAGGTCCTCCCGCACCTTCTCCGGGCTGCCGGCGAGCGGCTTGCCCTCGTCGGACCCGAGCAGCACCACACCACGCACCACCACTCGCACCGCGGCGGGATCGCGGCCGGCCTCCTCGGCGCCCGCGCGCACGACGGCGATCGACTGCCCGATCCGGCCGAGGTCGGCCCGGCTGCTGCTCACCCAGCCGTCGGCCAGCCGGCCGGCGCGCCGCAGGGCGGCCTCGACCGTGCCACCGAGCACGACCGGCGGGCGGGGACGCTGGACCGGTTTCGGGTCGGCGTGGGTCGGCGGCACGTCGTAGAACCGGCCGTGGAACTCCACCGGGTCGTCGGCCCACAGCGCGTAGAGACAGCGCAGGTGCTCCTCCAGCCGCGCGCCGCGGTCGCGGTAGGGCACGCCGGTCGCGGCGTACTCCTGCTCCATCCACCCCAGGCCGAGCCCGACGTCGAGCCGGCCGCCGGACAGGATGTCGACGGTGGCGAGCTGCTTGGCGAGCAGCGCCGGGGCGAAGAACGGCGCGTTGAGCACCGCCACCCCCAGGCGCGCCCGCGAGGTGACCCCGGCGAGGTAACCGAGCGTCGCGACGGGGTCGATCACCTCGCGGTAGGGCGCGGCGGCCGGCCCCGTGATCTCGACCGGCCAGAGCAGCCGCTGGAAGGTCCACAGCGACGCGTAGCCCAGCTCCTCGGCGCGGCGAGCGACCCGCGCGACGTTGTCGGGCGTGGCCCAGGGCCCCGACATGGGGACGGCGAATCCGACTTCCATCGCTGCTCCTCCCGCCGACCCGTGACAGTCTGTCCGGGTGCGGGAGTTGAGGTACGTCGGGGTCGTCGGCGACGACGGCGCCCTCGTCGTCGAGACCGACGGGGAGCGGTTCCGGCTGCGTGTCGACGACGACGTGCGCGCCGCGGTGACCGGCCGCGGTCACCAGCTCGTGATCCCGGTCGAGAGCGCGCTGACACCCCGGGAGATCCAGGACCGGCTGCGCCACGGCGCGAGCTCGGTGCAGCTGGCCGAGGCAACCGGCGTGCCGGTGCAGTCGATCGCCCGGTTCGAGGCTCCTGTCCTCGCCGAGCGGGCGCACCACGCCGACATGGCCCGCCGCTCCCAGGTCGACGGGCGGCGGCTCGACGAGATCGTGGCCGACCACCTGGCAGCCGCCGGCCTGGACCCGCTCGAAGCGGAGTGGGACTCCTGGCGACGCGCCGACGGCAGCTGGCTGGTGCAGGTCGCCTGGGACGAGACCGAGCGGCGGCGCAGCGCGCGCTGGTCGTGGGCGCCCGAGACGCGGCGGCTGCGCCCGCTCGACCCGCAGGCCCAGGCCATGCTGCGCGAGGCCAGCGACGACGACGAGCTGACCGCGGTCCTGCGCCCGGTGCGGTCGGCCCAGCTCGCGCCGTACGTCGTGCGCCCGGAACCCGAGCCTGAGCCGGAGCCCGAGTCGGAGCTGGCTTCGGAGCTGCCCAGCGAGCTGACAGTGCCCAAGGAATCCGAGGAGCCCGGGCAGGAGCACGAGGCCTCGGTGGTCGACGTCGAGGAGGAGCCGCGGCCTGCCGTGACGGCTCCCCGACCGGCCCGCAAGCGCCGGGTGAGCGTGCCGTCCTGGGACGAGATCGCCGGTGGACGCCGGGGTGAACCACCGGCCTGAACGTCAGCCGCCGTGCACAGTCAGCAGCCGGCGACGGATCTCACGCTCCTCCAGGAACGTGCCGGTGGCGATCTCGGCGACCGTGAACCCCGCGGCGATGAGCTCGGCGAGCGCGTGGTCGAAGATCTCCTGGAGCTGGGACTGGTCGGGGCGCGGCTCGTCGAGCAGGTGCGCGGTCAGGCGTGCCCGCAGCATCGGGCTCTCCAGCCGCGCGATGTCCTGCGGGATCAGCACGGGCAAAGTCTTCCCGGGCCGAGCGGCGCGCGTCCCCGTTTCGGCCGAATCGGTACTCGTCCGTTCGGCCTAGCGCCCGGACTGTCCATTCCTCCGGGGCCGGCAACAGCCGCTACTGCTCCCCGCCGCTCCCACCGGCCCCGCCGTCGCCGCCGCCCGCGCGCTCGCGCCAGAAGCGCATCCGGCCCTCGGGGCCCATGTCGTAGAGCTCCTTGCACATCGGGCAGACCGGGAAGCGCGACGGGTCACGGCTGGGCACCCAGACCTTCCCGCACAGCGCGGTGACCGGCGTGCCGGTCACCATCGCCTCGGTGATCTTGTCCTTCTCCGCGTAGTGGGAGAACCGCTCGTGGTCGCCCTCGTCGAGCCGGTAGTCGGTGTAGTGCCGCTCTTCGGTGACGATCCCGGTCTGCGAGCTCATGTTCTCCACGGTAATCCCATCGGGCCATACAGCCCGACACTCCAGGAGCCGAAACAGGCATTGACCGCGAATGGACCGCGATCGCCTAGGCCCCTGAGGGAGACGTGACCAACCCCATGGACGAGCTCGAGCTCCTCGTCTCGGAGATGTACGACGAAGGCTGTGTCACGGAGGTCATCCGCCCCGCGGCCGTGCTCCCCGAGACCGCAGCCCGCTCGGTGCTCATGGAGCTGTCGTTGCTCGACGTCCGGATGGGCGGCTGCTGGCGGGCCGAGCCCAACCTCTGGCGGCGCTACGACGGCCCGTTCGACGCGCCCGACGGCAGCATCGGCAGCGCGGCGCTCGTCGGCACCATGCAGGTCGCCTACGGCACGCCGACCCGCTACGAGATCACGATCTTCCGCGCGACGATCACCCGGCTGGGCACCGAGCAGGGCTGGACGGTCACGTCCCTGTGCGACGAGGCGCTGGCGTACGGCGGGCTGTCGCTGGCCACCTGCCCGCGGGCCGACCTCACCCCGCCGCCGAAGCCGTTCCGGCTGCGCGACATGGGCGCCCCGGCCTGATCCCCCGGAAGCGGCCCGGCCGATCCACCGGGAACGACCCCTCGCGGCGCGTAGGCTGACCGGTGACGTGGATCACCCGGCTCTGGAGCGCGCGATGCCCGACCTGATCTTCCCGCAGCCACCGACGTTCACCTCCGTCGAGGAAGAACGCCTGCACCGCAAGCAACGGCTGGCCGCGGGTTTCCGGCTGTTCGCGAAGTTCGGCTTCGCGGAGGGCGTGGCCGGTCACATCACCGCGCGCGACCCGGGGATGCCGGACCACTTCTGGGTCAACCCGTTCGTGGTGCCGTTCGCGCACATCAGGGCCAGCGACCTGATCCTCGTCAACCACGACGGTGAGGTCGTAGAGGGCCGGCACACGGTCAACCGGGCGGCGTTCGCGATCCACTCGCAGATCCACCAGGCGCGGCCCGACGTCGTCGCGGCGGCGCACTCGCACTCGACCTACGGACGGGCGCTGTCGACCCTGGGCGAGCTGCTCGAGCCGATCACCCAGGACGTGTGCGCGTTCTACGAGGACCACGCGCTGTTCGACGACTACACCGGCGTGGTGTTCGACACCGAGGAGGGCAAGCGCATCGCGCATGCGCTCGGTGACAACAAGGCCGCGATCCTGCGCAACCACGGCCTGCTGACCACGGGGCAGAGCGTCGACTCGGCGGTCTTCTGGTTCATCACCATGGAGCGCTCCTGCCAGGTGCAGCTGCTCGCCAAGGCCGCCGGCACGCCGGTGCCCATCGACCCCGAGGAAGCGCGCAAGACCCACGACCAGGTCGGCACCGACTTCGTCGGCTGGCTGTCGTTCCAGCCGCTGTACGAGAAGATCGTCCGCGAGCAGCCCGACCTGCTCGACTGACCGCCGCGTGACACCCGCGGAGGCGATCGGGGTCGCCGCGGCGGGCTTCGGGGCCGGCGCCGTCAACGCGATCGCCGGCGGCGGATCGTTGATCTCGTTCCCCGCCCTGCTCGCGATCGGTTATCCCGCGCTGCCCGCCAACGTGACCAACACGGTCGGCCTGCTGCCCGGCTACCTCGGCGGCAGCCTCGCCTACCGGCGTGAGCTCGCCGGGCAGCGCGGTCGCCTGCCGTCCCTGCTCGTGGCCGCGGTCCTGGGCGCGGGCGCCGGCGCCGCGGTGCTGCTGACCACGCCCGCGTCGTTCTTCCGCACGATCGTGCCCTGGCTGGTGATCGCCGGCTGCCTGATGATGCTGCTGCAGACCCGGGTGGCCGCCCTGCTGCAGCGCCGCTCGGAGCGGCACGACTACCCGGTCCCGCTGCACATCGGCGTCTTCCTCGGCGGGGTCTACGGGTCCTACTTCGGCGCGGCGCTCGGCGTGATGCTGCTCGCACTGCTCGGCATGTTGTTGCCCGAGGACCTCCAGCGGCTCAACGCGCTGAAGTCGGCGCTGTCCCTGGTCGTGTCGATCGTCGGCGCGGTGGTGTTCGCGGTGTTCGGACCGGTCGTGTGGTCGGTCGCGGCCGTGCTCGCCGGGTCGAGTCTCGTGGGCGGCCACGTCGGCGGCTCGCTGGCACGGCGGATGTCGCCACGGGTGCTGCGCTTCGCCGTGGTCACGTTCGGGCTAGTTGTGGCCGTCGACCTGCTGCTCTGAGCAGGCCCCGTCACGTGCCCGGGGTTGCCGCGGGACGGGTCGGGCGGTGGCCGCGGAAGGGGTCCGGGACGGGGGGGCTCACCAACGCAGCGCGCGGGCACCGGGCGAGGGTGAGCCCGGCGTGGCCCAGGGCGTCGTCGCACAACGACTCCACGGTCCAGCCGGTGCCGAGCCCGTGCTCGGTGATCGTGGCGCGGTAGATGGTGATCTCGTAGCGCGACGGCGTGCCGTAGACCGCGGCGATGGTGCCGACCAACCGGGCGCTACCGGTGCTACCGGCGGCGCCGTCCCAGGGGCGGTCGTATCGCTGCCAGATGCCCGGCGAGGCGTTCCAGTAGCCACCGCGGGAGACGTCGAGACGTTCGAGCGCCGAGAGCACGGCACGAGCCGCGGCCTCGGGCAGCACGGCGGCCGGTCGGATGACCGTCGTCGTGCCCCCGGGGTCGGCCCGCCCGCCGGACGCGAGCATGCCCCGAGACTCCACGCTGCCTGTTTCGGCACCAAACACCCCGGTCCTGAACATCCCGGAACGCACATTCAGCCGTAACGCGCGGGGGGCGCCCTCGTTACAGACCGTGAGGGTCCAGCCGGAAGCCGTCACGGAGGTCGCCAGATGCCTGCTCCAGCGCACCGCTACACGCCCAGCCACGCCAAGCCTCGCGCCCCGCGGCAGACGCTGCGCCGCGCCGGCACGGTCTCCGCCGGCACCCTGGCGCTCGTCCTCTCCGGTGGCGGCATGGCCTTCGCCGGGCTGCTGCCGAGCCCCACCGACGCAGCCCTCGGCACGGTCACCAGCACCACCACGAGCACGCTGTCGAGCGCGACCGGAACGTCGACCAGCACCTCCCCCACCGACCCGGTGACCGCGGTAGTCGACACGCTGACCGGCGCGGTCACCGGCAGCAGCACCCCTAGTCCCACACCGACCGCGGCCCCCTCACCGGCACCGCTGCCCGAGCCTCTCAACAGCGCGGTCAACTCTGTCGTCGGCGCCGTCAGCGGCGTCCTGGCGCCGGTCACCAACCAGCTGCCGCCCGGCACGGTGCCCACCAGTCCGCTCCCCGGGTCCGGCGCCACGCCGAGCGGTTCCTCGCACACCGGCACGCCACCGCTGGCGCCGGTCGGCCAGCTTCCCGCCAAGTACGCCGCCGCGAGCGCCGGTGGCGCGACGCCGGTGCTCGCCGGTGCCGCGTCCACCTACGGCCTCACCAACTGGACCGCCCCGTCGGCCGCCGACCTGGGCTTCGCGCCGAGCGTCGCCTCCGCGCCCATGCTCCCCGCCGAGCAGGCCCAGCTCGCCGCCGGCATCACCCCGCAAGTGGCCGGCAACGACCGCATCGGCATCCCGCACGACGGCTCGACCGGCGGGCTTCCGGGCATCCTGATCATCGCGGCGACGATCGCGGTCGGCGTGGTCGCCGCGGGTCACGTAGCACTCTTCCAGCAGCGGCTGGCGACCCTCCCCGCCGCCCATTGAGACTCCGCTCCCGTCCCACGACCTAGGGTCGGCCTCGTGCCGATCCCCACGACCGACCCGCGCACCGACGACCTCGGCGGCCTACCGCTCGACGCGGTGACCGACGCCGCCCTGTCGAGGGCCCGCGAGCTCGGTGCCGTGCACGCCGACGTGCGGGTCGAGCGCATCGCATCCCGCGCCCTGCGCCTGTCCGACGGGCGCGTGCAGACCGCCCACACCGGTGAGGACGTCGGCCTGGCCGTGCGCGTGGTGGTCGCGGCCGGCGCGCACCACTCGACCTGGGGATTCGCCGCCGGCACCGACGTCTCGGCCGACGCCGCAGCACGGCTCGCGTCGGCGGCCGTCGACGTCGCGGCGGTGACCGCGCCCGTCAACACCGAACCGGTCGAGCTCGCCGACGAGCCGGTCCATCAAGGCACGTGGATCTCCTCCTACGCCGTCGATCCCCTCGACGTGCCCGAACGCGACCAGGTCGGCTTGCTCGCCGAGCTCAGCGGGCGGCTGCTCCGTGCCGACGGCGTCCGGCACGCCGACGCGTCGATGCTCGCGGTGAAGGAGGTGAAGTTCTACGCCGACCTGGCCGGCACCCGCACCGCGCAGCGCCGAGTCCGCATGCAGGCCGAGCTGCAGGCGATGTGGATCGACGACGAGAGCGGTCGTTTCGAGTCGATGCGGACCCTGGCGCCGCCGGCCGGCCGCGGCTGGGAGTGGATGACCGGCGGCGACGGCTGCTGGGACTGGGACCGCGAGATCGCCGAGCTGCCCGGGTTGCTGCTCGAGAAGGCGACCGCGCCCTCGGTGGCCGCCGGCACCTACGACCTCGTCATCGACCCCTCGAACCTCTGGCTCACGATCCACGAGTCGATCGGCCATGCGACCGAGCTCGACCGCGCGCTCGGCTACGAGGCCAACTACGCCGGTACGACGTTCGCGACGTTCGACCGGCTCGGCAACCTGCAGTACGGCTCGCCGGTCATGCACGTCACCGGCGACCGCACCGCGGAGCACGGCCTGGCAACCGTCGGGTGGGACGACGACGGGGTGGCCGCGCAGACCTGGGACCTCGTCCGCGACGGGGTCCTCGTCGGCTACCAGCTCGACCGGCGGATGGCCCGGCTGCAAGGTCTGGGCCGCTCCAACGGCTGCGCGTTCGCGGACGCGCCGCACCACATGCCGCTGCAGCGGATGGCCAACGTCTCGTTGCAGCCGGCAGCCGGCGGCCCGTCGACCGACGAGCTGATCGCCGGCGTCGACGACGGGATCTACGTGGTCGGCGACAACAGCTGGTCGATCGACATGCAGCGCTACAACTTCCAGTTCACCGGGCAACGGTTCTACCGCATCAGGGACGGCCACCTCGCCGGGCAGCTGCGCGACGTGGCCTACCAGGCCAACACCGTGGACTTCTGGAACGCCATGGACGCGGTCGGCGGCCCGCAGACCTACCTCCTCGGCGGCGCGTTCAACTGCGGCAAGGGCCAGCCGGCCCAGGTGGCGCCGGTCTCCCACGGCTGCCCGACGGCGCGCTTTCGCGGCATCCGGGTGCTCAACACGACGGCAGAGGGGCACCGATGACGCCGCAGGAGGTCGCCGAGCGCGCGCTGGCGCTGTCCCGGACCGACGGGTGCATCGTGCTGGTCGACGACTCGACCAGCGCCAACCTGCGCTGGGCCGGCAACACGCTGACGACCAACGGCGTCACCGAGGGCCGCACCCTCACCGTGCTCGCCTTCGACGGCGCCCGGCTCGGCGCGGTCAGCCGCACGCGGGTCACGGCCGACGCGATCGAGGCGACCGTCCGCGCCGCCGAGGACGCGGCCGCCGAGAGCGAGCCCGAGGACGACGCGGCGCCGCTGATCACCCCGGCGGAGTCGGTGTCGGCGTCCTGGGAGGAGCCTGCGGAGCGCACCTCGATCGGCGTCTTCGAGCACTTCGCCCCGGCGCTGCGGGACGCGTTCGGTGCCGCCGGCGCGGCCGGACATTCGCTCTACGGCTACGCCGAGCACGAGCTGACGACGACCTACCTGGCGTCCAGCACCGGCCTGCGGCTGCGGCACCCGCAGCCCCACGGCCGGCTCGAGCTCACCGCCCGTACGCCGAACGGCGATCGGTCCTCCTGGACGGGTCAGGGCACCCGCGACTTCCGCGACGTCGACATCGCCGCACACGCCCGCGTCCTCGCCCAGCGGCTCGACTGGTCACGCCGGCGCCTCGAGCTCCCGGCCGGGCGCTACGAGACGCTGCTACCGCCGTCGGCCGTCGGCGACCTGATGGTCTACGCCTACTGGTCGATGACTGCACTCGACGCCGTCGAAGGGCGTACGGCGTTCCGCAAGCCCGGGGGCGGCACCCGCATCGGGGAGCGCCTCGCCGAACTGCCGCTGCGCCTCTACAGCGACCCGGAGATGAGCGGCCTGCAGGCGGCGCCGTTCATCGCGGCCGGCGCGTCGTCCCGGCGGGTGTCCGCGTTCGACAACGGTCTGCCGCTGCGCAGCACGGACTGGATCCGCGACGGAGAGCTCACCGCGCTGGTGCAGACCCGGCACTCGGCCGGGATCACGGGGCAGCCAGTGACCGCGCAGGTCGGCAACCTCGGCCTCGAGGCGGCCGGCAGCCAGGCGTCACTGGACGAGATGGTCGCCACCACGCAGCGGGGGCTGCTGCTGACGTGCCTGTGGTACGTCCGGATGGTCGACCCGCAGACGCTGCTCGTGACCGGTCTGACCCGCGACGGCGTCTTCCTCGTCGAGGGCGGCGAGGTCGCCGGCGCGGTGACGAACTTCCGGTTCAACGAGAGCCCGCTCGACGTGCTCGCGCGCGCCACCGAGGCGGGCCGAGCCGAGCCGACGCTGCCGCGGGAGTTCGGCGACTACTTCACCCGCACCCGCATGGCCCCGCTGCGGGTGCCGGACTTCAACATGAGCTCCGTGAGCCCCGCGTCGTAGACCGCTACGAGGGTTCCTCGATGCGGAAGCCCACCTTCATCTGCACCTGGAAGTGCGCCACCTGGCCGTCGTCGATGTGCCCGCGGATCTCCCCCACCTCGAACCAGTCGAGGTTGCGCACCGTGCGCGACGCGCGCGCCACGCCGTTGCGGATCGCCTGCTGGATGCTGTCGGTCGACGTGCCGACGATTTCGCTGACCCCGTAGGTCCTGTTGTCCATGACGGTGTTGGTACCAGACGCGGCCTGCGAACCTCGCCACGGGGACACGGCGTTGTGCGGAGCGCACCGTTGTGTAGCCTCGACGGCGGTGCCGGGCGACTGCCCCCGTGGTCGCTCGGCACCCCTTTTTTCCTTGTTTCCCGGGCTTTTTCCTGGGGTGTCGCAATGAAGTGCTCCGCCAAGGGCTGCCAGGCCGAGGCCGCATGGGTGCTCGTCTGGAACAACCCGAAGGTGCACACGCCGGATCGCGAGAAGACGTGGCTGGCCTGCGGTGAGCACCGCGAGACCCTGGGGTCGTTCCTGTCGGTCCGCGGGTTCCTGCGCCGTATCGACCCGGTCGAGTAGGTCAGGGCGCGCCGTCGGGCTGCGTGTAGCCCTGCGCCAGGGCGGCGACCTTGCGGGCCACCTCCCGCACGTCGTCGGCGCTGCCGCCGGCCTTGCCCGCTGCCAGCCCGACGAGGAACGTGGTCAGCGGCGCCGCCGGCCGCGCCACGTTGTGGGCCACCTCGGCCGCCAGGTCGAGCAGCAGGTCACGGTCGACCTCGTGCTCGAGCCCGAGCGCGGTGGTGACCGTACGGGTCCAGTCGTCGAGGGTGCTCACACCAGTCCTCTCGCTCGCTGCAGGTCATCGGTGGTGTCGCAGTCCAGCCAGGGCGCGTCCGCCCGGTCGGGCGCGCGGAGCTCGACGACGTCGAGCCCACCCAGCTGCCGGCGCATCGAGCCGCCCGCGGCCCAGGTGCAGCGCCGGATCGCCTCGCGCGACCAGACACCGAGCAGCCACTGGCGGGCTCCGGCGTCGTCGACGAGCACGGCGCCGTCGTGGCCGAGCGCCCCCGCGCGCAGGGCGGCGAGATCGCCGCTGCGCACGAACGGCAGGTCGCCCGCGAGCAGGGCCACCCACGGCGCTCGGACCAGGGGCAGCGCCGCGGCGACGCCTGCCGCCGGGCCGCCGCCGGGCGGCTCCTCGCGGCACCACGTCACCGGTACCTCGGTCGCGCGCTGCGGCCCCACGACGATGCGGCGCTCGGCGCTGTCGACGGCCCGCAGCACCCGGTCGAGCAGGGCTCGCCCGCCGACCGGCAGGGCCGGTTTGTCGACGCCCCCGAGGCGGGTGGCAGCTCCGCCGGCGAGCACGACGGCGTCGTACGGCGGAAGCGCGGTCATCCCCCGATGGCGGACATCGGCCGGTCGGGCTGCAGGAAGGTCGGGTCGTCGATGCCGTGGCCGGCCTTCTTCGCGATGATGGCGGCGCGCCAGCGGGCGGCGAGCTCGGCGTCGGTCGCCCCGGCGCGCATCGGACCGCGCAGGTCGGACTCCTCGCGGGCGAACAGGCAGTTGCGGATCTGCCCGTCGGCGGTCAGGCGCACCCGGTCGCAGGCCGCGCAGAACGGGCGGGTGACGCTCGCGATGATGCCGACCCGGGCCGGGCCGCCGTCGACGAGGAAGCTCTCGGCCGGCTCGCTGCCGCGACCGGGCATCGCGGCGAGGCTGTGCCGCACGGTGAGCCGGTCGAGGATCTCGTCAGCGGTGACCATCTGGGTGCGGTCCCAGCCATGCTGGGCGTCGAGCGGCATCTGCTCGATGAAGCGCAGCTCGTATCCCTGCTCGAGGCAGAAGTCGAGCAGCGGCAGCGCGTCGTCGTCGTTGATGCCGCGGAGCAGCACCGCGTTGACCTTGACCGGGCGCAGCCCCGCCGCCGCGGCCGCGGCGAGGCCGGCGAGCACGTCGTCGATCCGGTCACGGCGGGCGATCTGCGCGAAGACCTCGGGGCGCAGGGTGTCGAGGCTGACGTTGACCCGGTCGAGACCTGCGTCGACCAGGGCCTGCGCCATGCGGGCCAGGCCGATGCCGTTGGTCGTCAGCGACAGCTGGGGCCGTGGTTCCAGCGCCGCGGTGCGCCGCACGATGTCGACCAGCCCGCGCCGCAGCAGTGGCTCGCCGCCGGTGAACCGGACCTCGCGGATGCCCAGCCGCACGGCCAGGGCGACCAGCCGCACCACCTCGTCGTCGGTCAGCAGGTCCGGCGACGGGAGCCAGTCGAGACCCTCCGGCGGCATGCAGTAGTGGCAGCGCAGGTTGCAGCGGTCGGTCAACGACACGCGCAGGTCGGTGTGGACACGGTCGAACCGGTCCACGAGGGCGGACATGGCGCCAGCGTACCCGGGCGATCAGCCGGGAAGCACCGTCCGGACGGCTCCCTCGAGCCGGTGGGTGCGGCCCTGCGCGTCGAGGTGCTCGAGGAGCGGGATCGCGACCCGCCGGGTGGTGCCGAGGGCCTGCCGGGCCTGGCTGGCGGTGAAGGGCTGGGGCAGCTCGGCCAGCCGGCATACGGCTTCGTCGACGGCGTCGGGCAGGAGATAGATGCCTTCGGCCACCCGCAGCAGCCGCCCGGCCCGGCAGGCGGCGGCCAGCATCTGCGGCGACAGGCCGAGGGCAGCGAGGTCACCCGCCTCCGGGGCGGCGAACGGGTCGGCGCGCAGCCGGTTCGTGAGCTCCGCCACCGGGCCCTCGAGCGCCGGCGGCAACGCGCTCGCCGTGCCTCGCGCCCTGATCCGGCCGGCCGACGACTCGAGGGTGTCGTCGCCGAAGACGACCGCATCGACGATTCGGACGTCCGGAGCACCCAGCGCGCGCCGGGCTGCCTCAACCGGAAGGCCGGCCTCCAGCGGGTGCGCGGCTGCGTGGGTCGCGACGGCTTCCCGCAGGGCGCGCTGCCAGGCCTGCCACTGCCACGGGGCGACGTACCACTCCCCTACGGCGACGACGGCGTCGCCGGGGTCCCCGGCGCCGGTCGCCAGCAGGTCGGCCCGACGCAGCGCGCCCCGGCGCAGCACCTCCCCGGCGGCGTCGGGCGAGTCCCCGACACCGGCGAGAACCGCCGCCCGTTCGGTCGCCGCTCCTCGGCGGCGCAGCGCCGGCGGCCTGGGATCGAGCACGGTGAGCCCGGCGGTGACCAGGTGCCGCCCGGGGTCGCGCAGCAGCGCGCGGTCACCCGGTCGCAGCGGCAGCGGCCGGGCCAGCCGGAGCCGCGCCGTATCCGCGCCGAGCGGCCGCAGGTGCACGGTGACGGCCGCCGAGCCGACGTGCAGCAGCTGCTCGGCGGGGACGTCCCTGGAGTCGGAGCTGATTCGTACGTCGACCTCGGCGGTCACCGGCCACGCCCCGGGCGTGACGAGGGCCTGACCGCGGGACACGTCTTCGACCCCGACGCCGCGCAGGTTGACGGCGACCCTGGCGACGGCGGCGACGGCATCAGCGTGCCGCTTCAGCGACTCGAGACCCCGCACCCGGACCCGAGCGCCGCCGGGAGCGAGCTCGAGCTCGTCGCCGACGTGCAGCGTGCCGGCGCCCAGGGTGCCCGTGACGACGGTGCCGCTGCCGCGGATCGTGAAGGCCCGGTCGACCCACAAGCGCACGTCGCCGTCGACGCGAGGAGCGGGAAGCGCGCCGACCAGCCGGTCGAGCGCGGCGCGCAGCTCCTCGAGGCCCGCACCGGTCACCCCGCTCACGGCGACCGCCTCGACCTCGCCCAGCGTGGTACGGGCGATCCGCTCACGGGCCTCGGCGAGGGCGAGGGAGGGATCGAGGAGGTCGGACCGCGTGACGACGAGCAGCCCGTGCCGCACGGCGAGAGCATCGACGGCGGCCAGATGCTCCTCGGACTGCTGCCTCCAGCCCTCGTCCGCCGCGACCACGACCATCACGGCGGGCACCGGACCGATCCCGGCCAGCATGTTGGCGACGAACTTCGCGTGGCCCGGTACGTCGACGAACGCGACCTGCTCGCCGGACGGCAGGGCGGTCCACGCGTAGCCCAGGTCGATCGTCATGCCGCGGCGTCGCTCCTCCGCCCACCGGTCCGGCTCCATGCCGGTCAGCGCGCGGACCAGCGTCGACTTCCCGTGGTCGACGTGGCCGGCGGTGGCGATGACGTGCATCAGGCCCCGACGGCCAGCACGGCGGCCGCCACGTCGTCGTCGCGGTCCGCCGGCACGCAGCGCAGGTCGAGCAGACAGCGGTCACGCTCCACCCGGCCGACGACGCAGGGACTGCCACGGCGCAGCGCCTCGGCGTAGACAGGCGGCAGGCTGACCGCCCAGCCAGGCAGCGCGAGCCCGGGCGCGCCACCGCCCCCCACGGCCCCGTCGGAGGGCACCGCGACCGCGTCGACACCCTGCCGGGACAGCGTCTCGGCGAGTCCCGCCGCCCGTCGTCTCAGGACCTCCGGATCGGCGTGCAACGTGTCGTGAGTCGGACGCGACGGGCCGCGCAGGGTCGCCTCGACCGCGGCGATCGTCAGCTTGTCCGTGCGCAACGCGCGGGCGAGGGGGTGGCGGCGCAGCGCGCGCACGAGGTCGGCGCGGCCGAGGATCAGCCCGGCCTGCGGGCCACCGAGCAGCTTGTCGCCCGACGCCGTCACCAGTGCCGCACCGGCCTTCAGCCAGCCGGCCGCGTCAGGCTCGTCGGGCAGCAGCGGGTCGGCCGCCAGCAGCCCCGAGCCGATGTCGCCCACCACCGGTACGCCCAGAGTGGCGAGCTCGGAGACGGCGACGGCCGAGGTGAAGCCGTCGATGCGGAAGTTCGACGGGTGGACCTTGAGGACGAAGCCGGTCCGAGTGCCGATCGCTGCCGCATAGTCGGCCAGCGTCGTGCGGTTGGTCGTGCCGACCTCGCGCAGCGTCGCGCCGGTCGACTGCAGCAGGTCGGGCAGCCGGAAGCCATCCCCGATCTCCACCATCTCACCGCGGCTGACGACGATCTCCTGCCCGGCGGCAAGTGCGGTGGCGGCCAGCACGAGAGCCGCGGCCCCGTTGTTGACGAGGTGGACGTCCTCGGCGTCGGGGACGGCGAGGCGCAGGGCCTCGAGTGCGCCGCGCCCGCGTGCGGACCGCTCGCCGGTGGCGACGTCGTACTCCACGTCGACGTATCCCGCGGCGAGCGTGAGCGCCTCGACCGCAGCCGGCGACAGTGGCGCCCGGCCGAGGTTGGTGTGCAGCACCACGCCGGTGGCGTTGACGACGGGCCGCAGCGTCGTCGCGTGCGCCGGTAGGTGGGCGGCGGCATGGTCGGCGACCGCGGTGACGTGGATGTCGCCGCGGCGGGCGGCGTCCTGCGCGGCGACGACCGCCTGCTTGACCACCGCGCGGCCCAGACGCTCGGTCGCCGCGACCAGCCGGGGATCGGCCAGCACCACGTCGGTACGCGGCACCCGGCGCCGGAGGTCCTCGACCACGCTTCAGCGCTCCGCGATGAGCAACGCCTGCGCGCCGCGGCCCACCTGGCCCTGCGCGTCGAAGAGCCGCGAGGTGGCCAGCCCGACCCCGTCGGTGCCCGCGTGGGACACGGCGTCCATGCACACCCAGTCGCCGACCGGTTCACGGAACAGGTGCACGGTCAGCTCGGTGTTGATGAACAGCCAGTCGGCCATCGGGAGCCGGTTGCTGATGCCGTTGGCGGAGTCGGCGAGGCACAGCACGCGTTGCCAGGGCGACGGCTCCTCACCGTCGACCAGAGGCACCCGCATCCGCGCCCAGACCGTCGCCGGACCCAGCGCCGTGAAGTGGCCGTTGACCCAGCGCCACTCCATGCTGGTGAAGTAGCCACCGGAGTTGCCCGGATCCGGATCGCTGTCGGCCGGCAGCGGTGGCGGCTGCCGGGGGGCGTCGTCGACCGGCAGGTCGGCCGCCACGCGGGCGATCCGCCAACCCCGCGCGAGCATCACGGGACGACCGGCGTGGGCCATCTCGGCCTCGACCATCTCGACCCGCTTGCCGGGACGGGCCACCCGCGCGGTCACGGTCAGGTCGGCCGGCGTGGGCACCGGACCGAGGATCTCGGTCGTGACCCGGGCGAGCATGAGCTCCTCCCGCGGATCGGCCAGCTCGAGCGTGCGGCCGAGCAGGGCCGAGGGTGGGCCGGCGTGCTGCGAGGCGGCGTCCCACGGCCCGACCGTGGCCTCGGTCGCGCGGAACGTCGTCTCGTCGAGCTGCTCGTAGAAGGAGGTGGCGGAGCTCACCGACACAGTCTGCACGTCGCGGCGTAGGCCGACGGCGCCGACAGCGGCAGCTCGACCCATGACGCGGCCGCGGCGTTGCGCTGCACCTGGTAGACGCCGCCGACGAGGTTGGGGAGCTGCGTCGTGTTCGGCATCAGGTGCGGGGTGTCGGCGGTGGTCAGCGTGACGCGGATCTGGTGGCCCTTGGCGATGTAGGCGAACGTCGGGAAGACCTCGACGTCGAACCGCGTCACCTGCCCCGGCGTGACCGGCTTCTGCGCCGCCCGCGTGTAGGGGTGGTAGGGCAGCAGCGGCCGGCCCGGCGCGGCCCACCAGGTCCGGGAGTTGTCGAGCGCGCGCATCGAGCCGAGCAGCGCGCCGGCCGTGAGCGGCGTCGACGTGCCGTCTGGCGCGACGTCCTCCACGGTGACGACCCACTCCGCGTCCTTGGTCGTGGTGGTGGCGAACAGGGTCGCGTCGATCGGGCCGGCGAGCACCCGGGGCGCCGCCAGCGGCGGGGTCGTGTAGGTCAGCGCCCCGGGGCCCTGCTGCAGGGTGCGGTCGTCCTGCGTGCAGGGATCGTTCGGGGCGCCGTACGTCGACGGAAGGGTGCCGGCACCCATGATCCACTGCTCGGTCTGCCGGTCACAGAAGCTGGACGCCGGCGACCAGACGACCGGGTCGGCGGCGGTCTTGTCGGCGCTCGGCCGCTTGGCGGTCAGCGTGTTGCCCGCGCCGAGGAACAGCCGGGTCGGCGTGGCCTCACCGAAGGGGTAGGTGCGTGCGTCGAGCCACTTGCCGCTGCCGAGCTGGTAGACGTGCAGCGGCGTGCTGGTGTGGTCGATGCCGGTGGGCTCGTGCTTGAGGAACGTGTCGAACCACTCGAGCTCGATGGCGTGCAGGTTGATGCCGTTGCCGGCGGTCAGGTGGTACCACGGGCCCATCAGCAGCTGGTAGCGCCCGGTCACCGGCTGCCGCGGGCTCATCGGGGCGGAGACGGGCCGGCCCGCCCAGGCGTTCTGCAGGCCCGAGAAGTCGAGCGGCTCGCCGCGCTGGAAGAGGTCGAACCAGCCGCCCACCATGAATGCCGGGATGCCGTTGTCGACGACCTTCTGCAGCATCGTGCGCGGGTTGCGGGCCATCCAGTAGGCCTCGTCGTAGGCCTGGTCGCCACCGGTCTCGCCGTTGATCAACGTCGTCGCGTGGTAGCTCGCGAGGCCGCCGCCGTGCTCCATCTCGAGCTGCGCCGTGTCGACCGGGTCGTGCGGGCCCTCGGCGACCGGGTTGAGCATGTTGAGGCCGCCGGTCAGGCCGAGGTAGGCCAGGCTGAACTCGCCGTCGATGAGGCCGCCCTGGAACGCCGTGTCGCGGTAGAGGTCGTTGCCCGGCACGACCGGGAACAGCGCCTTGAGCGGCGATCCCTTCGGCAGCGCCGCCGCGGTCATGAACTGCGTGATCGCCATGTAGGACTCGCCGAACAGGCCGACCTCGCCGGAGGAGTGCGGCAGCCTGGCCGCCCAGTCGACCAGCGTCGCGCCGTCGGTCGCCTGCACCGGGTCGAACAGCCCGAAGGATCCGTGCGACGCGCCGGTGCCGCGCACGTCGGCGACGACCTCCAGGTAGCCGCGCTGGACGTAGTAGGTGTCCCCCATCGACCCCTTGCCATACGGCGTCTGGGTGAGCAGCACCGGGAACGGGCCCTTGGCCTCGGCACCGGTCTTCGCGTCGGTCGGGTAGTAGACGTCGACCCGCAGGACCGTGCCGTCGCGCATGGTGACCGGGACGTCGGTCACCTGCTTGACGCCGTAGGTCGCCGCCGCCTCGTGCCAGGTGTAGGCGGGGAGTGCCGCGGTGACGCCGGCCGCGGCCGCTGCGGCGCTCAGCGTCAGGGTCACGGCAGCCAGCAGGGACACGGTGGCGCGTCGTCCGGGTCGCATACCGACCGTTTCGCCGGGATCGGGATCACTCCTGCCGGGGCGTGCTCACTGCTGTGGAACCCTGTCGCCCGTGAACGACCTGGAGGACGTCCCGCCGACCGTCGACCGGCTGCTCGAGATCCTGGAGCTCGAGCGGCTGGACCGCGACCTGTTCCGCGGCTACAACCCGGAGCACCGCCACGGCGGCCGGCTCTTCGGCGGGCAGGTCGCGGCGCACGCGCTGCGCGCGGCGACGCACACGGTCGACGTCGAGCACCATCCGCACTCGCTGCACGGCTACTTCCTGCGCCCCGGGCAGCCGGGCCGGCCGACGATCCTGCAGGTCGACCGCATCCGCGACGGCAAGTCGTTCACGACGCGGCGGGTGGTGGCGATCCAGGACGGCGAGGCGATCTTCAGCCTGTCGGCGTCGTTCCACAAGGACGAGGGCGGCGGCGAGTACGCCGTACCCCTCCCGTCCGGCCTCCCCGCGCCCGACCAGGCCGAGGGCTGGCACGACAGCCCCATGCGCGCGTTCGACACGATGTCGCCGTTCGAGGTCCGCGAGCTGGCCCCGGCGCCGAAGGACGAGCGCGGGGTGTTCCCCTGGACGCGGCGCGCCTGGATCCGCACCCGCGGTCCGCTGCCCGACGACCGAGCGCTGCACGCGTGCGTGCTGACCTACATCTCGGACATGGGCGCGGTCTACGCCGCCCGGCTCGCCCTTGAGGTCCCGTGGGGCAAGGGCATGGGCGCGAGCCTCGACCACGCGCTGTGGTTCCACCGGCCCATCCGGCCGGACGGCTGGGTGCTGTTCGACCTGCGGCCGATCTCCAACGCCGGCGCCCGGGGCCTGGTGGTCGGCTCGCTCTACGCGGCCGACGGCACGCTCGGCGCCTCGATCGCCCAGGAAGGGCTCATTCGCACCGACTGACGGCGGTCCCCACCTAACCTGTCCCGGTGAACGAGACCGCGACGGCGACGGTCGCGACCGCCGCGCCGCGCGGTCTCGGGTCGGCGTACTGGCGGGTGTGGGTCGCCTCGACGATCTCCAACCTGGGCGACGGGGTGCGCTTCGTCGCGATGCCGCTGCTGGCCGCGCACGTCACCCGGGACCCGCGGCTGGTCTCGCTGGTGACGATCGCCGGCGCCGCCCCGTGGCTGCTGTTCTCCCTGATCTCCGGCGCGCTCGTCGACCGGTGGGACCGGCGGCGGATCATGTGGATCGCCGATGCGTTCCGCACCGCGGTCGTCGGTGCCTTCACCGTCGCGGTGGCGGTCGGGAAACCGTCGATCGCCCTGATCGCGGGCGTGGCGTTCCTGCTCGGCACGGCCGAGACGATGTTCGACAACGCCTCGCAGACGATCCTGCCCGCGATCGTGGGACGCCAGCAGCTGAGCACCGCCAACGGCCGGCTGTACTCCGGGCAGATCATCACCCAGCAGTTCGCCGGCCCGCCGCTGGGCGGCCTGCTGTTCGGCCTGGCGATCGCTGCGCCGTTCGCGGTCGACGGGGCGTCCTTCCTCGCCGCCGCTGTGCTGGTGCTGTCACTCACGGGCGACTTCCGCGAGCCGAAGGACGCGAATGCCACGCCGACGCGGCTGCGGCACGAGATCGGTGAGGGGGTGCGATGGCTGGCCCGCCACCGGGTGCTGCGCGCCCTGGCCGGGATGCTCGGGCTGATGAACCTCATGTCCACCGCCACCGAGTCGATCCTGGTGCTCTGGGCGCTCGAGGTGCTGCACCTGAACTCCACCGGCTTCGGCCTGCTGTCGCTGGGGTTCGCCGGCGGCAGCCTGCTCGGCAGCCTCACGGCGGCACGCGTGGCCAAGGCCCTCGGCGAGGGGCGGACGCTGTACCTGTCGGTGCTGCTCATGGTGGGCAGCAACCTCGGCGCCTGGGCCACCACGAACGCCTACGTCGCGGGCACGGCATTCGCGTTGGCGGGCTTCGCCGCGCTGGTCTGGAACGTGATCACCGTCTCGCTGCGCCAGGAGATCATCCCGCCCAGGCTGCTGGGCCGGGTCAACAGCGCCTACCGGTTCCTCGGCTGGGGGTCGATGCCGATCGGGGCTGCGTTCGGCGGCCTGCTGGCCGGGGCGTTCGGACTGCGGTCACCGTTCCTCGCAGCCGCAGTGGCGATCGCGGTCTGCGGCGTGCTGATGGCACGGGCGGTCAACCCGCGCTCGATCACGGCGGCACGCGCCGAGCACCAGGCGGCGATCCCGGCCTAGGCCCTGCCGGGTCTCAACGGCGCGGCGGATACGGGCCGGAGATCCGCGCCTGCCGGCGCTGCTCGGCCAGGGCGCGCATGCGCTGACGCTTGTAACGACCGATCTTCGGCGTACGGCCGTGCTTGCGGCGGTAGTGCGCGTCGTAGGCCGCGGACGCGAGAAAGATCGCGGCCAGCACAGCGAGCAGCAGCCACACGTAGACCACGGAATGCACGCTACGCCGCGCGCACCGACCCTGAGGAGTGCGTCAGGTACGGCTTTGCGGGATGCTGCACCTGCACTGCTGCCGAAGACGGGGAGGCGCGATGACCGCGCAGGAGACGGGGATCCGCACGCTGGCCGACCTACCGTCGCTCGACACGCTCGACGACACCTACCAGGCGGACCCCCACGGCGCGAACCGCGCGGCACTCGCGCTGGGCCCGCTGGCGCGGATGCCGCTCGGGCTCGAGGTGCTGTCGTACGACGCCGTGCAGACCGTCCTGCGCGACCGTCGCTTCGTGATGCCGCAAGGGTTGAGCCTGTCGCTGCAGGGCATCACGTCGGGCCCCGTCTGGGACCGCGTGGTCAAGGGCATCCTGAGCCTCGACGGCGACGAGCACCACCGGCTGCGGCGGCTCGTGCTGCACGCGTTCAAACCGCGGGCGGCGGAGCGGCTACGCGAGGCGATGGTCGACATCATCCGCGAGATCGTCGACCGGGTGGCCGGCCGCCGCGAGTGCGACGTGGTCACCGACATCGCCCGGCCCTACCCGATCGCGGTGATCTGCCAGCTGCTCGGCACCCCGCGCAAGGACTGGGAGAAGTTCTCCGCCTGGACCGACGACATCTTCAAGATCTTCAACTTCAACGTGGCCGAGGACAGCCCGGCCATCCTCGCCGCATTCGAGCAGTCCGATGCCTACATCGACGCGATGGTCGAGGAACGCCGGCGGTCGCTGACCGACGACCTCGTCTCCGACCTGATCCGTGCCGAGGAAGAGGGCGACCGGCTCAGCCATGAAGAGATGCGCATGCTCATCGGCGCCGTCCTCACCGCCGGCACCGACACCACCCGCAACCAGCTGGCCGCCGCGGTGCAGGTGTTCTGCGAGCACCCGGACCAGTGGCGACTGCTCGGCGCGCACCCCGAACTGGGTGCGTCAGCCGTCGAGGAGGTCATGCGCCACTCCCCGATCATCTTCGGCACGATGCGCGTCGCCGCCGAGGACGTCGAGCTCTGCGGGGTGACGATCCCCGCCGGCACGATCATCGACGTCAACACGTCGGCGGCCAACCGCGACCCGAGCGTCTTTCCCGACCCGGACCGCTTCGACATCACTCGCCGGCCGGACTCGATGATGCTGACCTTCGGCGGCGGGATCCACTACTGCCTCGGCGTGCACCTCGCGAAAGCCGAGCTGGCCGAGGCGCTGGTCCTGATGGCGCAGCGGATGCCGAACATCCGGCAGACCGGCCCGGCGCCGTGGAAGCCGGTCGTCGGCATCAGCGGTCCGCTCACCCTGCCGGTCGCCTGGGACGTCCTGTAAGCACGGCAGCGGCGCGGGCGTCGGCGTGCAGGTGAAGACCCGTGAGGCCGGCTGGTCCGCAGTCGGTTACAAGCCGGCCTGATTCCCTGCCGCTACGACGCGCCGGGGCAGTTCGTTGCGGGCGCTTCTTCCTCCTTGGGGAACCGCTGAGGGGTGCTCTCGCCGCGTCGGCAGTGCGCTGTTTTTCCTTGTCCACAGGCGTTTTCTGTACGCCGAAACTGTCAGACCTCACGCGTAGTGTCGGTCGCATGTTGGAGTTGCTGACCCGGCTGGCGGGGACCGACCCGTGGGAGCTGTCTCCCGTGGATCGGCTCGACGCGCTCGCCGACTGGGAGCGGGTCAGCGCCTGGGTGGAGGCCCGCAAGGCTGCGTGCCTGGCGGCAGCGGCTGCTCCCGACCCGGACGATCCCCTGGACAGTGAGGACTTCACCCGCGAGCACGTTGCTCTCGCGCTCACCATCTCACCGGCAGCCGCGCACCGGCGCATCGAGCACGCGAAGGTGTTGGATGGTCGGCTGATCGCCGCCCGTGACGCGATGGAAGCCGGTCAGCTGTCGGTGATCCAGGCGATCGGGCTGATCGAGGAGACGCAGGCGGTCGACGACGACACCGCGCGACTCGTGACCAAGCAGGTGCTGGACAAGGCGGTCGAGCTGACACCGGGCCGGTTCCGCAACGTTGTCCGGCGGGCCGTGATCGCCGCCGACCCGGAAGGGGCGGCACAGCGGCGGGAGCAGGCGCGGGCCGGCCGGCAGGTGCAGCACTGGAACGAGCCGGACGGCATGTTCACGCTGTGCGCGCAGCTCACCGCCGAGCACGGCCATGCGGTCTGGCAGGCCCTCACCCGCACAGCCGAGACGTGGACCGACGACGAGCGGACCCTGGACCAGCGCCGGGCCGACGCGCTGGTCGCCCTGTGCACCGGACAGGCCGAAGCGCCGCAGCTGCAGCCGCTCGTGCAGGTCACGATCGACCTGCCGACCGCGCTCGGCCTAGCGGACAATCCCGTCTCGCTGCCCGGCTACGGACCACTGCCGCCAGCGGTGGGCCGGGCGCTGGCAGGAGACGCGGACTGGCAGCGGTGGATCACCGACCCGGTCAGCGGGGAGCTGCTCGACCTCGGCACCCCGCGCTACCGGCCGAGCCGCAAACTGCGGGAGTTCATCCAGGCCCGCGACCGGCGCTGCCGGTTCCCCGGCTGCACCACGCCGGCCCAGCGCGCCGACCTGGACCACCGGATCCCCCACGGCACAGGCGGGAAGACCGACCGGGACAACCTCGTGCCGCTCTGCCGGCGGCACCACCGGCTCAAGACGTTCACCCGCTGGCGTTACCGGCGCCTGCCCGACGGCACCGTCGAGTGGACCGATCCGCACGGCCGCACCTGGCGCGACCCACCCCAACGGGAATGAACTCATATTCTTCCCGGCCGGGCTGGTGTGGTTCTGGCAGTCCTGCGCCCGATGCACGGGGCACCGCTGTGGCGCAACCGCGACTTCATGCTGCTGCAGTCGGGGCAGTTGCTGTCGGCCTTCGGGTCGGGCCTATCGGGGATCGCATATCCGCTGTTGGTGCTTGCGCTGACGCATTCGGCCGCAAAGACGGGATACGTCAGCGCAGGTCATCGAGGACGCGATCCGGTCCCGACTCGCAACCGAAGGCGTCGGGCGGGAGATTCGGGCACGGATCGGCGAGGTCCTCGACGACGATGCCCATGGTGTCCATCCGTTGGACTGCCACGCGACAACCGTATGGACAGCAGGACCTCTTACGCCGAGGCCACTGCCGCGAAGCGGCACCTCAGTAGTGGTATCGAGCCTGCAGGATCACCAGGTCGTCGTCGTCGACGAGATGCACGAGCCGGTGCTCCTCGGTGATTCGTCGCGACCATGCTCCGAAGAGGACGTCGCGGAGCTGCCCCGGCCTGCCGATGCCGGTGAATGGGTCGCGAAGGGCGTCGTCGATGAGCCGGTTGATCCGCGTGAGCGTTGCTCGATCGGTCTGGACCCAGTGCTGGTAGTCCTCCCAGCCATGCGGCGTGAAGACAAGCCTCACCGTTGCAGCTCGTGCTCCTCGCGCTTACCAGCCAGCGCCTGCTCGAGGCTCTCCAGAAGCCGGCGGGCGTTCTGGGGCCCGTGCAGAAGGTGCGCTGTCTCTTGTAGCGCGTCGTACTCCTGACGGGAGAGCAAGACGGCGTCCCCGCGGCGCGACGTGAACTCAGCCGTCGACCGCACCGGCCCGGACGCCGGACAGGTGGCGGAGGCGGATGGGAATCGAACCCGCCGATGGGGGTTTTGTGACACCCTTCGCCACCTGGCACTTCGGCCGCACGGCAGACAGAGTTATACCGTGCGACCTGCGGAAACTTCTTTCCGCGACCGCCCGCGACGGACCGCTGCGTACCGACGGTAACCGCCCTACCCACTAATGATCTTCGGGCTTTTCCGGGCTTTCTTGCGTACGCAACATCAACCAGAACCTGCACAACAGCTGCATGACGCCCGCGCCGCACTTCACGTGAATCCTCTCCCCCCCGACGTCGGCGGCAACGGGGTCGTAACGACTGTTCGCCGACCCGGCAAGTCGATTCCTCGCCCGCGCGGCGCGCGTACAGCATTTCGACCGAAAGATGTCGTGTCCGCCTGTCAACGCTCAACGATCAATCTTCGACGCTGACGGGCTGGCCAACACGTTCGCCGCTGACAAACGGCATGTCGAGGTCGAGGTCGAGGTCGCCTGGCGGTGCGCAC